>DATECE010000025.1:0-3640 GCA_036516595.1 Minisyncoccota bacterium
TCCTGCTTCATCGTGAGCGCGTGGTAATTTTTACGCACCTCGTCGATGAGCTCGTCCGTCTTCTCCATCTCGCCCCCATGGTAGCGATGATCCGCCCGCGCGGACGCCCAGCGAGCAAGCTTCTCTTTCCATCCGCTGTACAGTTCCGACGCATCGTGCGCGATGATGAAACTAGCTCGCGAGCCGAGCAGTTTCAGTACGACACCCGCAAGTGCTCCATAGCTCGCCATGAGCGACCAGATGAAACGGAATCTCAGTTTCTTATCGAGTGCACGCGCTTTGAACGCACCGAGAAGTGGGAGCATATACTTGTCGAGTGGCGTGCCAAGTCCGAGCCGGTAGACGGTGACGTTATCGTACCGCTCGACGCGCTTCAGACCGCGACGAAATTTGGTCGTGATGACGTGAAATTCTGTTTCCGGCATAAGCGCCGCGAGCGCCGCGAGGCGTTCCTCGGCCTTGCCCGCGTCCGGATAATACGTCGTCGAAAAGACGAGCACCTTGCCTTCGGGGAGACCCTCTGTGCGGTACGCGGCAATCATGTCGTCGAGCAGTGTGTCGAGTGATTTCTGCGGACTCCAACCGAGCTCGCGACGCGCGCGCGAAATGTCGGGCTTTCGAAAGAGGGGGGCGTCATCGATTTTTTCGTAACGGATTTTCGATTGTGAGCCGGTCTTTTCGATAATCTTCTGCGCGAGTTCGAGAACCGTCACTTCCTCATCGTTGCCGATATTGACTGGCGCATACAGGCCCTCTTTTTTCATGAGTCGGTCGAGCGCGTCGACTTGGTCGTCGACGTGTACGAAACACCGTGTCTGCGAACCGTCACCGTAAATGGTGATGTCACGACCGGCGAGTGCGTTGTAGATAAACACGGACGGGATGCGTCCGTCGGTCATCTGCGTGTGGGGGCCGGCCGTATTGAAAATGCGCGCGATGCGGATGTCGGTACCGTGCACCCGATGGTGATCCGCGAGGAGTGTCTCTGCTGCGCGCTTCCCTTTCTCGTAGCACGAGCGAGCTGAGAGGGAATTGGCATTGCTCGCGGCTTCATCGTCCTCGGAAAACGGCTTGTCCTTCATCTCTCCGTAAATGTCAGCCGATGATGCCTGCAGTACCCTTGCCCCGTATTTCTTTGCGAGAGCGAGCATGTTGATGACGCCCTCCGTGCAGCTGCGCATGCAGTGTATGGGGTCCACCTGCAAGCTGATGACGGAAACAGGGCACGCCATGTTGAAAATCCAGTCGATGTGCTCCTCTGGGTCCCACGGGTCGTTGATATCACCCTTCTCGAAGCGAAAGTTTGGATGGTTGAGAAAAGCGTCGATATTGCGCGTGTCGCGCGTTTTCATCAGGTTGTCGTAGCAGATAACACGCTGCCCTTCCTCGATATAGCGTTTGCAGAGCATCGAGCCGAGCGCGCCGGCCCCGCCCGTCACCAATATGGTCTTTCTGCCATCCATGGGGGAAACAGTACACCCCGTGAGATACGGTGACAACGTTTTAATGCGGTGGGGCAGCCGTATATTAGCTATTGACCTCATTCAGCGCGGCTCCCGACTTTTATCTCATGGGGTACACCGCGTCCTACGATTCCTCAATGATATCCCACTCATCTCTTTGTAATCGTCGGGCAGCGACAATCGCTGCGACCGTCGTAAGTGCGAGTGCAAAGGCACCGAGCCACCAGTAGAGATTCCCGAATGTCCACGGATTACCCTCGGGCAAGGATGCGGCTGCGGCAGCGACACTGAGCGAGACGGCTGGCCTCTCTTGTGCAATTGTCTCCGGAAGCGGCGCGGGACTTACCGGAGAAGCCGACTGGCGAGGCTTCGAGGCAGCCGGCTCAGAAATAGGTGCGACTGCACCCGAGGCTGCCGGAATCACTGCCCCGTCGCCCGCATTGAAGGCGAGAGCGCCGTTGGGATAGAGGAGCTCAGCCTCGGCACTCGTTGCAGAGAAACGCATGGTTTTTTGCGGAATGCGCAGAGTCGCACCCGTAAGCACATACGTGTCTGCCGGAATCACGAATGTGTAATCGAATGAACGCACGAGCCAACCGGATAGATTGAGATCATGACCGGAATCATTGCGAATCGAAATGCTGCCATCGCCGTTGGTCCAAAAGCCGAGACGCGCGGGCTCTGCCGTCACTTTGATACGGTCCGATGTGGCGAGCCGGTTCTGCGCAATCGTAAGCACGACGGCATACGTCCCGGGGTATTCGAAATGATGGAGCAATGCATCGCCCTCGGCCGTTGTCCCATCTCCGAAATTCCAGTGGAATCGCACGAGACCCTCAAGCACTTCGCGGTCGCGATTGTACGCATACCCATGAAATTCTGTGTCTGCGCCGACCATGACGGTGCGGTCGTCTCCCGCTTCTGCAAACATGAGAGGTACGGGAGGTGATACGTATGTCGATTCTCCGCCGCCTCCCGAGACAGCCGCGGTTTCTGTCGAACTCGGGGTAGTCGTGGCCGTCGATTCGGTCGAGGTCGAAGTCGCGTTCTCGGAAGGTGTCTCGGATTCTGCGCTACCGACCGTAATGTGGTCTTTGACGCTGTTGTAGGTGCCGGTACCGATACCGCTCACGTTCATAATGTCCTCGATTGTTGCAAACGGTCCGTTCGCCTCTCTGTACTCAACGATATCCTGCGCCCGCGCCTCACCGATACTGGGGAGTGTATCGAGTTCGGCGACCGATGCTGTATTGATATTGACGGCGTGGTCCGCAAAGACGTAGCCTGCCGCTGCCAGAGTGAAAAGCGCGAGGGAGATTGCAACGTATGCACGCATGCGCATGCATTCGATTATCGCGCCAATGTGCTCGAAGCGCAGAGGCGTCTGTGGATATTAGCCTCCTTGCTTTTCGTCACCCGAAATGACGCGCGAGAGTACGTCATGCGAGACTTCGCCGGCTGCTCGCTCGATGCGCGGCTCTGGAGGCGCTGCGCTCTCTTTTTTCGGTTCTATCTTCGGGCCTCTCTCTTCGCGCGGTCGTTCGGGTTCGCGACGTTGCTCTTTCTCCATTCGCTTGGCGCGGAGGACGTCTGCCGGCGAACGCACAGGCTCGCTTTGCACTGCGCGTGGCGCAGACTTTTCCTCATCTGTCCGCGCCTTGGAAATCGCATCACGCAGAGCATTGCGGCCCTCCGCCTCGCGCGTACGGCGCGGGTCACCCACCTCCGGCATCGGACGGGGTGGGCGCGGCGCCTCCGGTCGTGGGGCTTCTTCTCGTTGCAGCGTCTCACGGGGCTGAGGAGCGGCATCAGCACGATAACTGCCCTGTGTCGCCGCACGCGGCCAACTCCCCTCTGACCGACCATTGGTGCGTCCATAATCTCCACGAGCTGGTTTCTTTTCGCGGGGCGGCGGGATGAATTCCAACTGCTTTTTACTAATTGCCGCTTCTACGTCGGCACGACTGCGACCGTATGCATCCCTCGAACGCGTCACGACATCGTCGCGGTATGAGATGGGTGGCGTTTCGATGGGTGGAATCGTTTCTGCACTGAAGGGAGGCGACCCGACACCGTCTATCATGAGCGTGAGATAGATCTGACCGATACCGAGATTCACGAGGTCCTCTGGTTTAAACGTCGGTTCGAACACGGTCTCGAGGACTTCTGCATCAAAT
>DATECE010000026.1:0-7017 GCA_036516595.1 Minisyncoccota bacterium
GACTGCTGGACCAAGCTCTTCTGCCGCACGGCAGGAACGCTTCGAGCGGTTTTTGCGCCTCAGGGTGGGAATCCGGTTTGAAAGAGATCCCAAACTCGACTGAGAACATTTATGGCCGGACCCGCTTCACGCGCGTCCGGCCGTCCCATTTGTATAAAGAGGTGCGAGGCTATAGCATTCGGGGATGCTTTCGGCCGTGATTTTTGATATGGACGGTACTATGTTCGAGACGGAAAAACTCTGGGGTGATGTACTGGCAAAAATGTCCCATGAATACGGCATACGGTATGACCCCGCTGTCCGTACCGGCATGATGGGCAAGAAGGACCACGAGGCGCTTACCGTGTACCGCGACTTCTTCAAGCTCGAGGCAAGTGTCGACGAGCTCGTCAAGCGTCGACGCGAACTCATCCTTGCCGACATCCACTTGGCATGCGTGTGTGCCGGACTTTTTGAATTGCTCGATTTGCTCGACGAGATGCGCATAAAAAAGGCGGTAGCGACCTCATCCTTTAGAGAGCTTGCCGGCAGACTGCTCCGACAATTCAATGTTGAGCATCGATTTGATTTCATTATCACCGGAGACGATGTAAAGGTCAGCAAGCCGAACCCGACCATGTTCCTCGAAGCGGCGCGCGCACTCGGCGTAGAGCCGGCTCAGTGCCTCGTCCTCGAAGACGCGCAAAATGGAGTCGAAGCTGCCTACAATGCCGGCATGCGCGTCTTTGCCATCCCCCACGCCGACTCCAAGCACCACGATTTCAGCAAAGCGGACCGCATCCTCACATCAATGCTCGAATTGGATAGAGCGACTTTGATGAGTCTGTAGGGCCTTTGGCCAAACGGTAGTGCTCGTATACGATAGGCGTGGGACAGACCGTGAGGATATGTCATGCGCACAACCCACCAGATGATTCAGGCACTACTCCAAAACGCCGAGAGCAAAGGCGCCGAGGGGCACGACTTGTCGGCACTCGACAAAGAGCTCAAGAGTCTCGCACCCGAAGCTCTCGCAGCTCGATACCACGTGGCGACCGGCGATGACCCGAGCGTCAACGAGATACCCACGGGGCTTCTTGGCCCCATCGCGGCACATTGAAGCCGTGCGGGCGCGACACTGCGGCCGTCCCCGATGGACGGCCGCCTGCTTTTGTAAGAAAGCAATATAAATGCGGCGGTCCCTAACTCCATCCCCTTTTCCCTATTTGAATGAGCGAATTGACTGACTGCCATATTTAAGGCACAGTTTGCGCGGCAAGCCCGTGAGGGCAGCTGCGGTCCGTGAGGACTTGCTCCTTGAAACCGGCCCCGTGAGGGGCCCAAATCTCTGTGAGGAGATGGCAATGACTCCGATTCACAATCTAGTTCGTGCGTTCGAGCTACTCGGTACTCTGCCGAATACCCCAGAAATCAACAACAGCAGGGCAGAGTTGGTAAGCGTCATTTTGACGCAAGATGTCCGCACGCCCGAGGTGCGAACAATTACAATCCTCGATCTGTACCTCAATAATCCCAAGCCTGAATACGGGCTTGTGATATTCGAGGTGCTGTTTACGACATACCATACTTCCTCGGGGCGAATTGTCGAGGCGCTCGAAAAAAAGATGCTGGATTCCCTGTTCCCCTCCGAAAAGTCAACGCTCTACCCAGTGCTCGCGACGAGCCTCATGGCGACGTCGAATTGGTGTGACAAGTCCAGTGAGGTATCGAACCGCGAATTCTCGAAGGAGCTCCCTCGCGTCATTGGGCGCTTGCTCGGCAGGTACGCGATGATGGTCGGCAAACTGCCAAGTTACGACAGCACATTCATGGGTCGGTACAGCACTGCTCTCGCCACGTATCTGAACAAGGCATCATACGGTAGTACCGCCTTTGAGAGGGCAAGCGCACTGATAAATGAGCTTGACGTGCAGACCGATGAAGCTGGCGTCAACGCGGGCGTCTACCAATTCTTGCAGGAGCTCATCCAGCGCGTGAGTATGCTCTTCGCGCAGAGAACGCAGATCAAAATGCTGGAGCAGGCGCTCAAAACCTCGCACATCACGACGTCTAACTGACCAACGTCGCGTAGCGCACGAAATCGAACGGCGGGCTTTCCAACCCGCCGTTATCCTTTTTAAAATTAATAGCTCATGACTACAGAGAACTGTTCTCTGTAAACTAGCCTAGTAGCTCCTGAGCTGCTTTGCCCGTTCGTGAAAGCGAATGCGTTCGAGGGCTTTGGCTTCGATTTGGCGGATGCGCTCGCGCGTGACTCCGAATTCCCTTCCCACTTCTTCGAGTGTGTAGCACACGCCGTCGTCGGTCAGCCCGTTGCGCATCTCGAGAATTTTGCGCTCCTTGGGAGAAAGTTCGTCGAGAATCGAAAGCATTTGTTCGCCCAAGATGCGGCGCGAGGCGTCTTGGTCCGGCGCGGCTATTGTGTCGTCGGCGATGAATGAGCCGAGCGTCGAGCGTTCGTCGTCGTCTTCGCCCACAGGGCTTTCGAGGGAGACCGTGTCCTGATTGATTTTCTGTATGGTGTAAATCTTCTCGACTTCGATACCCATTTCTGCCGCTATCTCTTCTGGGAGCGGATCGCGCCCGAGGTGCTGGCTGAGCTCGCGGACCTTTTGTTTGTACTTGGCGATGGTCTCTACCATGTGCACGGGGATGCGGATAGTGCGGCTCTGGTCGGCGAGGGCGCGGGTGATGGCTTGGCGTATCCACCATGTCGCGTAGGTCGAAAATTTGAAGCCCTTGGTGAAGTCGAATTTGTCGACCGCCTTGAAGAGACCGAGGTTGCCCTCCTGAATGAGATCGAGGAGCGTGAGGTCGGGGCTGCGATTGACGTACTTCTTGGCAATCGAGACCACGAGGCGGAGGTTGGATCGGGCGAGGATGCCGCGGGCTTCGTCGTCACCGATGGCGATACGCTGAGCGAGCTCACGCTCCTGCTGGGCATTGAGCAGCGGATACTGGCCTATCTCGCGGAGGTACATCTGCACGCTATCGTAGTTGCTATCCGAGCGGCGATGTTGGAGCTTCTTGCTCGCGAGGATGGCATCGGCAAAATTGTCTTCGAGCATGCCGCCGCCTTCGAGCACATCGATGCCGGCTGCGCTGAAGCGCTCGTAAATCTCCTCGAGGAGCGTCATGTTGTCCTCGATGGTCGGAAATTCTCGCAGTATCTCGTCGTAGGTCACGTATCCGCGCTCGCGTCCCAGATTTGTGAGCGCATCTACTTTTACCTGCGTCTTGTCAGAGCCTCTGCCTACAGTGACACGCACCGAGCCGGAGTTGAGTGGCTTCAGTTGTTTCTTCGCGGTCTTGCCGGCGGGCTTTACGACCGGCTTCGCCGCCACGACAGTGCGCGTGCGCGATGAACGCGAAGTCGCCGAGCGACGCGCCTTTGAGCGTGCGCCCGAGCGAGCCCGCGTCCGTTTGGACGCCGACTTTTTTGCCGCCTTCTTTTTTCCGCCGGAGGCGGATCCACCTTTGGCGGATTTGGTTTTAGATTTTTTGGCCATGAAAAATTAGGGTCGCGATGCAGGCAAGATGTCAAACACAAGGCAAAAACAGCCCCGTTCTTCGGAAGCTGCCTTTCATATATCCTACGCCCTGTCTCGCCTCTATCTTCTGCGTAGTTACATGAGTTTACACTGAAGAGCGCAAATCCGCAATACGGGCTGTTAATAACTTTCCAGCCTCCATAAGGCGGTGTACTTCCTTATCGTTGCCCGTCTCTTCTGCCGATTTGATGGCCGCGGTCACGTGAGTCAGCTCGTCGCGCATCCTCTCGAGCAGGACTCCGGAGAGCACGGCGTCGGCTTCCCGCTCAAGTGCCTCTATGCGCCCATGCATACGTTCCGCAGAAAAGCGGAGCGCCTCTTTCTCGATGACGGACAGCGCTTCGCATTCTTTCATAGCAGCCTCACTCAAAGCGTCGGCAAGTTTGGTCTTGTATTTCTTTATATCGATAGCGGGTTTCGGGAGCGATTCCTGCCAGAGCAATATCGCGTACGCTTGTTTCGCACGCTCGGACATCTCTCCACCTTTTGCAGACTCCGGTGCTTTCGCACTCGCACGCTCCGGCGTTTGTACGGTCGGCAGTTTTTCGAGCGCTTCTTTTACCGCACTTTCTGAGACACGCAGGCGCTTCGATATCTCGCCCACATACTGCTCGCGCGCGATGGGACTCGATATATCCGAGAGAAAGGGCAACACGATGGTCTCGACAGAGCGGCGAAAAATATCGGGCGCCTTGGCGTGCTCCTCGAGCACATCGAGCAGAAAGGTGATGATGTCCTTCGAATCTCGAATCGCGCTACGCCACGCATCGACTCCCTCTTTTTGTATAAGGTCGGCCGGATCAGAGCCACTTGGCAGTCGTGCGACTTTTACATTGAGCCCGCCGCGCAGTGCCTCTCGCGCCGCACGCCCCGCCGCCTTGATACCAGCTTGGTCCGCGTCGAGCGCGAGTACTATGTTCTCACTCATACGTTTGACGAGCTTGGCGTGCTCCTCGGTGAAGGCTGTGCCGGAGACGGCTACCGTGTTCGCCCACCCTGCCTGATGGCTCGCGAGGAGGTCCATCTGACCCTCGACGAGGACAGCAAAATTGTGCTTACGTATAGCCATCTTTGCCCTATCGAAGCCGTAGAGCACGCGCGATTTGTGGAAAAGCGGCGTCTCAGGGCTGTTGAGGTATTTGGGTGCCTCGGGCGAAGCCTTCTCGCCGAAAGTGCGTCCGGAAAAGGCGATGATGCGCCCCGCGCTATCGGCAATCGGGAACATGATGCGATTGCGGAATTTGTCGCGTAGCCCCCTCTCACCTTTCGCTGCGATGCCCGAATCAAGCAGCTCCTTGTCGGTGAATTTTCCTCCCGAGGAGGATCCCCCTCCGGCGGACTTTTGCTTCAGATAATCGACTGTCTCTGTCCACGCATCCCCCGCCCAGCCGATGCGAAACGCCTGTATTGTCTCTTCTTTCAGTCCGCGCTCTTTCAAATATTTTTTTGCGGCCGCGTCGAGTCTCGATGTGTAGAAAATCGTCGCCGCCTCCATAAGCTCGAAGAGTCGCTCGCGGTCATCCTTGTCATCCTTGCCGCCCTGTCCACGTGAGTACACGATTTCGACGCCCGCTTTTTCTGCGAGCACTTTGAGCGCACCTTTGAAATCGAGTCCCTCGATTGACTCAACGAAAGAAAAAATATCCCCTCCGACGCCGCAGCCGAAGCAATGGTAGGTCCCCCGCTCAGGCGAGACGTGGAAGGACGGCGTGCGCTCAGCGTGGAATGGACAGCGCGCACGAAGCGAAGAGCCCGCGCGGTCGAGCTTTACGTAGCCCGACACGACATCGACGATAGACAATCGGTCTTTGATTTGTTGAACAGTATCCGTTGCCATCGAAGCCATTATGCCCTGCAGCGAACGTCGGCGATAGTCTGTTGCCGAGTACCCCTCTTAGGACCCACAGAAGCTGGCGTACTGAGAAAACGTAGTACAATGAATTCGATGGGTAAGGGCACTTCCCTCTCAAGCACGGCTTTGCTCAAACTACTCGGCATAGGGATTTTGCTCCTTTTTGGCATGGCTTTTGTGAGCGGAATCGGCGCCGAGCCGTCTGCGCACACAGCACAGGTCGCGCAAGCTGTCTCCGCCTCGGAGGATCAGGATATTGAAATTGGCGAACATGTAACAGCCACATACAAGGTGACAGTGCGTGATTCTGCGGACGGACGTAAGGTCGGCTCACAAAGATTGGGTAAGCAAGGGGAGGTCGTGGAGGGTCCTATAGAAGCGTCCGGATACACGTGGTGGTACGTGGACTGGGAGTGGAGCGCGACGGACGGATGGACTGAAGAAGGCTACCTCGCGAACTTATATATGCCTTCGCTCTCTGTATCCGCTGATCCGCAGAATGTGCCGTACGGCGGAGAAACGCGCATTTCGTGGGTCGCGCGGCACGTGTCCGATTGCACTATGCGTGGCACCGGCTTAGACGCGACGGGAACGAGAGGCTCCACGAGTAGTCCCGCGCTCTATGCAGACACAACCTACTCTCTATTGTGCGCCACCAATGAAGCCGGAAAAACGATACAGCATGTTCTGATTCGAGTCGGACTGCCACCCACCGAGAGATAGCACCCATACTCTGCCCCATGGATTGGCAAAAAAAATGCCGCGCGGTGCGGCAGATATTTTGGAAGCGTCTGGTCTTGGCTGGGCCCTTCCCCCATCCAACTAACTGCTGCAGAGGTGCGCTACCTCCTTGCGTGACGCTTGGGCCATTTCGGTTCCCGTGGAGATAATAGAGTCTATCTCGCCGCAGTCAAGCAAAAACGAAAGGGTGGGCGATTCGCCCGCACCAGTCATACAACTATAAGAATGCGGCCGCATACTTATAGTTGCCTCGAGATATGACAAAAAGTGGAAGCCCGCGTTGCCGCGGGCTTGATTCTTTGGGCGGGCCACCTCATTGGAAGTCGGCAAACGGAACGAGCTTGGGCGCCTTCGCCATAGCGTGGACGCGATAACGGGCACCGTAGCGTTTGCCCTTCTGCGTCGCTTCGTAGAATTTACAGAGCGGCCGCTTCAGCTCCTTGGGGTCACCTGCCTCGATGCGGCAGGTGAGCATCCCGTCTGCGACCATCGTGTCGAGCAGAGGATACAGGGTGCCGGAACCGATGCCAATGCGATGCGCGAGCTTGGAGCCGTGTAGCGCAGTGCGCGAGTACATCACATGCCCGAGTGCAACGAGCATGTAGTAGCTCGGTACTCGCCTGCGCTTGCGTGCGAGTGTGTTTTCGATCATCGCAGCCGCATCCGGAGACCGCCGACGAGAATCAGCGCGCCGGATATCACCATTCCGCCGATGCCTGCGCCGAGTTTCATATTTCCAAGCGCCTCGCCGAGCACCCACACAGCGCCGCCGTTGCCGACCAAGCCACGGCCAAACAGCAGGTAGCCGTTGTCACGCCCGTCGGTGGATGCTACAGACTGCGCAATCTGTTCATTAGCCATTGCTTCTCTCCT
>DATECE010000027.1:0-6157 GCA_036516595.1 Minisyncoccota bacterium
CCCCTTTGCCACCTTGTCTTTGTATGCGTGCGCGAGTTCGAGGAATGGCACAGTGACGAGGCACTGGAAAATCCATGCGAGCTCCGTATGTTCGGGGACGTCGGATTGCTTGAAAATAATCGATGTGTGCGGGTCAATGCCCGCGGCAATATAGTCCCTGGCGACGCTGAGAATATTGCCTCGGAGTGCTGCGGGGTCTTTGAGGGTCGTGAGGGCGTGGTAATCGGCTATCATGAGAAAGCTCTCGTGTTCCCGAGAAAGACCGACGAATGGTTTCAGCGCGCCGAAGTAGTTTCCTATATGGAGGGCTCCTGAAGGCTGGAGGCCGGTGAACATTCGTGCCATACGCGGGCAATTGTAGCAAAAGAAATCCTCTGTGCGAACACGCCTTCACAGTGGCGGTACTAGCGGTTTAACACAAATTTGAGCCGAGGCTCCCCATCTCCGAAGTAATTCTCGACTCTGCCAGCTTCTGTAAAACCTACACTAGTGTAAAGGTGGATTGAACGCGGGTTCATCGGATGAGTCATGAGAAAAATGCTCTCGAATGGCACAAGCTCTTTGAGCAGTAGATTCAGGGCCGCCTTTGCATACCCCATCCCTTCGTGGTCGGGAAGGATGAGAACTCCATCAATTTCCGCTGTATCTACATCGCGCACTTTGTAGGAGATGCTTCCTACGATCGTGGTGTCCGAGAGGATAAAATAGTTGACTGAATCCTTGATTTGCTGCAATGCCTCATTCGTGTCGGTCAGTGCATGATACGTCTTTAGTCCGGCTCGCTTTTTCTCTAGTGCCACATACGTGTCGACATCTGCGGGCGACACTCTCTGTAGATGTACGTTCATTGCTATTTCACCGGTAGCTCCACAATGAAGCGCGAGCCCTTGCCCCGCCCCTCGGATTCTGCCCACACACGACCACCGTGAGCCTCGACAACGCCCTTGGCGATAAAGAGCCCGTAGCCAGTCGAATCGACGTTGATTTTGCTCGAGTCCTTCCCTTTTCCGCCTTCTGTAAATAACCGCCTCATATCATCGGACTCGATGCCGACGCCCGTATCGCGCACCACAAGGCGGATGAGTTTTGGCGTTCTTGCTATCTCCACGTCGACGGCACCTGATTCCGTATATCGAATGGAATTATCGATGAGGTTGCGTATGACGTGTCTGCGAATTTTCTCTTCATCGCCCGTATATGGAACGCCACCGGTGACTGGCTTCGAGAAATTCAGGGTCAGCCCTTTCTCGGCTGCGACGGCACGTAGATTGTGTACAATCTCGTCCACAGCCGCAGCAAAATCGAATTGCTTACTCTCAAAAGAGATGGTCCCCTTCTGCAGGTTCGAAGCATCAAGAATATCCATTACGGTATTTACTCCTTTTCTCACATCGACGAGCGCGGTTTCCGCAAGTTTCTGCACCGGTTCGCACGATACGCCGAGGTCGCCGCCAGCGATTGTCGCAAATGCTGCTTGGCTCTTTGTCAGGTATCCTTTGATTTCGTGGCTAATGAAGTGAAGAAGATTGACCTGCTTTGCATTTGCGACTTCAAGCTCTTGCGCCTGTACCTCTATTGTCTCGCGCATCTTGACCTCGCGGCGAACACTTCGTACGAGGAAGTAGCCGAATACCATCATAAAGAGCAGGAGCAGCGAATCGATGACTTGCGCGCTGAGCGTGTCTTCTCCGAAAAGCTTCGCAAATAGAACGAGAGTCATGACCAGCGTAAGCGCCTCAGTGACAAGGACCTTGATGTCGAAGAGCTGATACTTGGTGATGGCGTAGGCTGTTGTGCCGAGAAATATGAGCGTATAAATCGGGGTAAGCACGAGGAATTGAACCGAGCCAAATATCAAAATTGGAACGAGCACGGTCGCGATAATCAGACCAAGCATGACGAGCATCCCAATGAGTACTAGTTTCACTTGCTGTTTCTCCACCGTCTGAAGTCGTCGATATTTCCTAATGAGATAGTAGATAGCCAAAATGCTAAATACGGTAGAGAGGATAGAGAATGGCAAAAGTCCCGGTCCCGTCGTCGGCCGTGGACCTGCCTCGGTGAGCTCTATGCCTGGAAACGCGAGCGGTGAGATATTTATCGTCATCATTGTGACGGTCGCAAAGACAACTGCGTAAAATGTGCGTGCACGCAATTGTATGTGAGCGAACGGTATCGTGTGAGCGAGCAGAAACAGAAGTGAGCTCATCGGTGCGGCAAAGAAAATGCCGAATCGCTGCACCAGCAATATAAGGTCCGAATACGAGCGACCGGTCGGAAGATGATTGGTGATGTAATTTACCGAAAGCCACGCTACCGTGACGATGCTAAGAAGTGCGAAAATACTGTTGGTCGCGCTCCGCGGATTGCTGCGAAACACCACGTACGCGAGGAGAATATTTGCAGCTGCTGAAGTGACGAGCAGTATCAGCTCGAGTGACGGACTATACAATTCTGCGAAAATCGTTTGCATGTTTGGTGATGACCTTGTCAGATGAATCGCGGATCATGTTTATATGATGTTGCAGAAGGCTTTCCGTCGTAGCCAACACGAAAAAGCATGGCGATGTGCTCTTCTCCCTGCAGCCGAAAATTTTGAGCGATTTTGCTGTGAGCCTCCTCGATGAGACGAATGTGCTTAGCGGAAAGAGAAGCGGTCTCGTGAGCACGTACCCGTTGCCAAAGATACGGTAGCGCTGTTACCGGCTGCAAAGAAATGCCAGCCAATGTCGCAGTCAACCATACACGCTCGAACGCTCTTCCCGCCGCGAGAAAATCGCTATCCTCCCGTCCGCGTATGATTATTGCACCAAATGCGGCAGATTCGGCATAACCTTGCGCGCTCTGTTTTGGAATAATGCGCGATAGACCGAGAAAATTGAGTGCGCGTACTGCCCACCAGTGTCGCAACACATATTGCATCATAAAGCGCACGGGAGGGGGGAATTCCATCGTCATGAGATACAATCCTGTGCGCTCGCGCTCCTCTTCAGGCGTCCACCGTATCATTTCGAAAAGAAAATCATGGATATCCCTGTTCTCCATCAAGATGCGCTCGTTGATGCTCAGCGTCGAGGCAAGGGCTTTCAGAACATCGGGGCCGCGCACAAACCGCAGTTGGACATCTTCGGATGTTATGGCTGATTCAAGTTCGTTACGATGCCCCCGCTCAAGCTCTCGGCGCTCGTAGGCTTTTCGGTTCGTGGTGCGGAGCGGCAACGCCCCCAGAAGGGGGTCTGGTGTTGCGTCAGTCTTTACAATTCGGACCCTGGCCGTCACGTTTGGTGTATCTGGAAAAGGTGTCACCTCGCACGTACATCCATATGTGCTAGCCGCGATGCATATATTCTCTACGAGTGCGCCATGGGCAAAATACGAACCTCTCTGACGAAAATTATAGAGACTCCGATCATTCTCACTCACATTGAAGATGGTGAGTACCTGCCCATCGACGCGAAAACGCCACGGCTGAGCATTATCCCCTGAGGGAGCGTTTATAGCCTCGCGCACAATGCGGCGGATGTCGACACTTTCATTCATATGTGGAGTGCTTGTATGAGTGTTCGCACAGGCATAGTATAATACGCAAACACAGAGCCGATATGGCATTCTCGATACTCCGGACGCTTAAGACTGATTCCCCTCTGACCCAGAGCGCGCGAAGCGGCTCAAAGAGAGCCCTCAAACTTTTCCACGAGGCGGCAGAGCGCGTGCCGGCATACAAGGATTTCCTTAGAAAACATCGCATAGACCCGCGTTCCGTTAAAACCATCTCTGATTTCTCAAAACTGCCCGTAACTGACAAGCCCACGTACATGTCGGCCTACGATCTCAAAGACCTCAGCTGGGATGGGTCGCTAGCCATCGCCAAATGCGTATCCACAAGCTCAGGTTCGACCGGTGCGCCTCACTTTTGGCCGCGCGGTCATCAGCACGATACGGTCATAAACATGATGATTCAAAAGATGTATGAGGACATCATCGGCACCGGTACTGGCTCGACGCTAGCCGTCGACTCGTTTGCCCTCGGCCAGTGGATTGCTGGATTTGAATTCTATAATGCAACACGGTGGACGGCAGAGCGAGGTAACCACATTGTCATCGTTACCCCCGGAATCGACAAGGTTGAAGCGGCAAACGAGATCAAAAAGCTCGCATCATACTTCGACCGAGTTGTAATTGCCGGCTATCCGCCGTTCGTTAAAGATATTGTTGAGCAAGGTGCGCTCGTCGGTATCGATTGGCCAGCCATTGACGTGCACTTTATCGCAGGTGGCGAGGCCGTGAGCGATGTGTGGAAAGACAGATTGTTGGAGCGCATCGGTCGCAGCGGTGAAATACAACGCTTCGTGACCGAATACGGTATGGCTGAAGCTGGTGTTGTTGCTCACGAAACTCCCGTCTCGGCAATCATGCGGCGCGCGCTCCCTCAGCTCGGAAGTATCGAGTACTTTCCTAAGGCCGAGGAAGTGACGGCACTATATCAGTATTATCCGAACGCTCGGTACTTTGAGAAAGCCTCAGACGGGTCACTCGCCCTCACAGCAGACGCGGGTCTTCCACTCATTCGCTACGATACGCGTGACGTAGGCGGCACGCTCGATTACGAGGATGCAATATCGCTCGGCGGGAATGCCGTACAAAAAATGGCCGCTCGCTACAACGTTGATCTCGGGAAATGGAAATTGCCTTTCGTTTACTTACAGGGAAGAAAGGATTTCTCGATATCACTGTATGCGCTCAATATTTACGTTGAGAACGTCAAAAGGGCTCTCGAAGGATCAGCGCACGCGGCACTCCTCTCGGGACTCTTCACAATGACGGTTGAGCAGACGCAGAATCTCGATCAGCAATTTGAGATTTCAGTTGAGCTCGTGGAGGGGACGCAGCCCAATACCGCGCTCGCAGAATCGCTCGCCGATGAAATCGTAGCAACTTTGTCCCGGCTCAACACGGAGTACGCGAAGCTCTATTCGGCAATCGGCACCCGAGCCCGACCTCATGTGACACTTTTAGGTAGTGGAGAAATACAAACAATACGCGGCCGAAAGCATAAATGGTTTCGCAAATCCTAAAGCGAAATGCCTGCGCGGAGCGAGTCTTCTGTACTGAGCAGGTAGCGCCCTGAGGACAACTCGAAATTGCAGACTATCGCGCGTACAGCATACGCGACCGCAGCACCAGCAATCGAAGCACCTGTAGCTATCTGGGCGACTCCGGAGAGCGACACCCCTATCGCCTTTACTGATTCGAGCTGGCGGCTTGTAAAAAGCTTCGGGTCAATGATTTGATTCGCGAGACGCACAAATTGCTCTCGATCGCCCCTCTCAATAGCCTCGTCGATTGAAACTCGGCCATGAAATATTGGGCGGTTTGGCTCAATGTCGTACCGTTCAACATCAAGTATGGCACCATCGCCGTTGTCGGTTGCCATAACGACTGGGATGCCGCGGGCTCGGCATGCAGTACGTGACGCAATTTTGAGAGCGATATCGTCCATTTCATCAACGAATACCGACAGGCGAGGATCGCTGATGAATCTACCCAAGCCATCGACGTCGACGCCTTTGTCCCAGATCTCCACATCCGCAAATGGATCGATATCCCAAATACCACGAGCAGCCACATCCGCTTTATTGGTACCAACATGGGCGAGCGTTGCGCGCATGCGATTTAGGTTGCTTATCTCAATCGTATCGGGGTCTGCGAGTTTAATGCGACGAGGACCACCGGTCGAAACAATGGTAGCTGCCGCCGCCGAACCCACGGAAAGGCCAGCAATACCTACGATTGCGTCGCGATACACTTTCTGCTCCTCGGAAGTGATCAAATTGCGATTGCGGGCCGTACGCAACTTGAAATACGTTGCCTCATCTGGGATACGCACAGCAATCCGATGCCATGGATAGTGCACCCACACATATTGTTCTGCGCGCGCTCCAAAAAATGCATCAATATCAGTCTCTGCCGTATCGACTTTCGACGCCTGAGGATGCTCGATGAAAAAAAGCTCTCGATAGGCACTGCGAAGAGCATCAATGCGCGTGGCGTCCTGCGGCAATTCCGACTCCGAGTTGTAAATGGCTGGCCGCATCATGCTGAAGCTCGCGCAAAGGCGATGAGGCCGAGTGATGCCAGAATCCACCAGAATCGATAC
>DATECE010000028.1:0-8632 GCA_036516595.1 Minisyncoccota bacterium
AACGATACTCGAAAAAGTGCGCGGGGGTTCGGACGGCACACTCGTCATTGGCAATCATCCTGCCATCGTGCAGTCGATTCTCGATTTCGATTATCTCTGCGGTAAAGAAAAGCCATCCGTCGTTGGCATCATCGCCGGCACCCGGAAGTCACAGAAATTCTTTTTTGGCCGCACAGAAGTGCTCATACCGTGCTACAAGCGAGTGGATGCGGTGCCGACAGAGCGGCGTCTCGCCGTACAATGGATGCTCTGCGCGCAATCGGGGAGACGGACCTTTGAATCCACCGTCGCTTTTTTCGATGCGTTCCCAGAGGCGCTTGGCGGCCACCTCTTTGCAGAGAACGTACCGGAGCGACATGCAACTGAGCTCATCAAGCGATTTGCTGGTAAATATCTCATCGCGGGACCGAGCGGCGTTGGCATCTTTGTCTCCGGTGCGCTGAAACTCGGCGCTATCGGTGGCACGGACGCAGCCCAAATAGAAGCGGGGCAACTCGCGACGCGCGGCTCTGTCGCGGTCGTCTCCACCTCGGGCGGGATGACCAACGAGTTGATACGCGCCGTTTCAGGTGCGGGGAAGCGGGTTTCATTTTCAATCTCGATAGGTGGCGACCGGTTTCCGGTCACATCGCTCGGTGAGGTGCTCGCGCTCGCCGAGGCGGACACCGATACGAAGGCTATTCTGTATTTCGGCGAGCTGGGAGGCGCCGATGAATACGAGATAGTCGAACTCCTGAAACAAAAGAAGCTTACAAAACCGGTGCTTGCGTACATAGCGGGCATCATCGACGAAGCATTTGATGAGCATGTCCAATTCGGACACGCCAAGGCGCTCGTCGCCCATCGCGACGAAAGCGCGAGGGCAAAGCGGGAAGCTCTACGGGGTGCAGGGGCCATCGCTCCAGACACGTTCCCCGCGTTTCTTGAAGAACTCCAGAGACTTCCGCTTCCGGAAATTCGTGATACCGTCATCGACATCACTCCTTGTATGGACCGCCGCCCCAGCATTCTTTCGACCCGCGAAGTAGTAGACCTCGACGCCGTGCCGGTGTTCGTAAAAGGTGGCAAATTGGTGAAGCAAAAAGATAACAATTTCGCTGTAGCGGCGCTCGGCGCGCTTCTCGGCCGGACCGTATCCGACATCACGGCGGCGTTCGTCGAAAACGTATTTGAGCTCCTCGTTGATCATGGCGGGCAGGTCTCCGGCGCGGTCAACACGATGATTACCGCGCGCGCTGGCAAGGACATGGTCTCCTCGCTCTCGGCTGGACTCCTTACCATCGGACCGAGGTTTGGCGGTGCGGTCAACGAGGCGGCACGTGCATGGCACGAGGGCGCGCGCTCGGATAAAGCAGCCGCGGATTTCGTCGAAGAGCGCACGCGGGCGGGACATTTGCTCTCGGGCATCGGACACCGCAAGTACCGCGTCGGTATTCCCGACCCGCGTGTCGCCGCACTTTCCGAATTCGCCACCACTCTCAAGAAACACCCGCACTATGATTTCGCGCGAGCGGTCGAGGAGGTGACGACGGGCAAGAACGGCAATTTGATACTCAACGTGGACGGCGTGATGGCGGCGCTCCTCCTCGACATATTGAAAGAAAAAGAAAAGATGACGGACGACGAGCTTTCAGAACTCATCGACGCGGAATTCTTCAACGCACTTTTCATCATTCCGCGCTCAGTGGGATTCATCGCGCACTTCCTCGAACAAAAAAAGAACGACGAAGGCCTCTTCAGGTTGCCGGACGAGCTGCTTTTCGAACACAAGCGGGGGAAAAAGTGAAGGCCGTCCGGCGTGGTCCGGACGGCCTTCTTTTCGCGCGAGCCGCTCAGGCGGCACGGACTGCTTCTGCGCCCCACAACTTCTTGAGGTCGCGGAATTCGGCGTCATCGACATAGACGGTGAGGCGGGGCGGATCCCGATTGAGGTCGGTATCGGTGACCTCGGCTTCACAAACTTCCGAGATTTCAATAACCGAGCCGAGATCCGTGTCTTTCGGCACATCCATGATGTGCTCGAGCCGCTCGCCTTCGGGATCATGCATCTGAAAAACAACCACAAATGCTTCCATGAGACTACCTGTCGCAAGAGGGACCTGCCTGAATCAATATAGTTTTCTGAGCCCGCAGTCAAGCGTGCGTGCTATCATTTTATCCAATGGATGCTCCTGATTTCGAAAAGGAGAAAATAGAGCGTTTGCGCCGCGCGATGTACAGTCGCTCGGTTTCCGGTGACATCCGTGCGCGCCCGCGTCACGATTTGCAGGAAAATGACCCGAATGTCGTGGAGGAATGGCGTGAGCCCGAAGTAGCGCTCTCCGGAATGCAGGTAGCGCCTGCGCTCATGGGGACGACAAGGCGCGTGCTGTGGTGGCTCCTAGCCGTATCGGTTATCTTCTTCCTCACCGCGCTCGGTATTTTCGGATATTATTTCACCCTCGGCTCGGGGAGTCTTCCCGCCAACCCATCCAATGTCGATATCGTGGTCACGGGACCGGCCCAAATCGCGGGTGGTGAAGCGACAGAGCTGCAAATTGCCGTCACAAATCGCAATCGGATAGCGTTGCAATTGAGCGAATTGGTCATTACGTTTCCGGAAGGCACGCGCAAAGTGACTGACTACGAGAGCGACTTGTTGACACTCCGTCAGGCGCTCGGAGATCTGGAGAGTGGCGATAGGCGGCAAGGCACGGTGTCGGCAGTATTTGCGGGCTCCGCCGGAGACAGGAAAACCGTCAATGTGGCACTCGAATACCGCGTGGAAGGTTCGAATTCGATTTTTGTCGCGGAGTCGGAATATACAATTGTGTTCAGCTCATCGCCGATTTCAGTCAGTACCGAAGGCAACGCCGAGACCGTCTCGGGTCAACCCGTCGAATTTACCGTGAACGTTGCATCAAACTCGAGCGCGCCGGTAAAAGACGTGCTGCTCGATATTGATTATCCCTTCGGTTTCCAATTCGTTCGCTCCCGACCGAGCCCCGCCGCTGCGGGTTTTTGGGAGCTCGGGGACCTCGTCCCCGGCGAAAAGAAGGTCGTCGTGATAGAAGGTGTCATGACTGGCGAAGAGGGTGATGACCGCATCTTTCACATCACGTCCGGTTCACGTAGCGGCGCGACGTCGACTGCCATCTCGACGAGGCTCGCGAGCAACACATACAACATGAAGATAGCGCAACCCTTTTTGGGTCTTGCGGTACTCATCAACAACAGAGGAGAACATGCGACCTCGACCAACTCGTCAGATATCTTTGTCGACACCAAGTCCCAGCCGACCATCGTGGCTTCGAGCGAGAGCGTGACCATACGGCTCGACTACCAGAACAATCTCGATTCGGAAATCGCGGACGCAATCGTTGTGGCCCGACTATCGGGAATCCACATCGACGGCGCGCAAGTGTACGCGACCGACGGCTTCTACCGCTCAAGCGACGACAGCGTCCTGTGGGACAAAAACACGACGGGCGGCCGCCTCGGGCGCATCGCGCCGGGGGAGAAGGGCTCACTTACCTTTACCTTTACAGTGCCGTCGACAGAAGACCTTCGTGCTGTGCGCGATCCGCAACTCTCGCTCGTTATCAGTTCGGCAGGCAAACGCGTTTCCGAGGCGGGCGTCCCTCAGAGCCTACAATCAACTGCCCAGCGCACGATACGTGTGGCGACGGACGTCGGGCTCACCACCTGCGCACTGTATTACTCGAACCCGTTCGGTTCGACCGGGCCGATGCCCCCCAAAGCTGGTGAAGAAACGAAGTACGGGCTCGTCTTTACGCTCACCAATACCACGAACAAAATTACCGACGCCGAAATCACCGCCGCGTTACCGAATTACGTCCGGTGGGTCGGTGCGTACGCACCGTCGTGGGAGAAGCTGTCATTTAATCAACAGACCGGAACGTTTACGTGGGCCGTAGGGAATATTGAGGCCGGTACCGGTATTACCGGCAGCAGCGTCGCGGCACGGCAGCTCGCTATCGCGATAGGTCTTACGCCATCATCGAGCCAAATCGGTGAACAGCCCGCTCTCGTCAACAGCGTGACACTTCGGGGGACCGATGCAGCTGGTAGGAAAATAGAGCGTATTGTGAAGCCCGATGTGACGACCAACCTCACACAATCGGGCAACCTCTCGGAAGCGGGGCGAGCGGGGGCGCTCAGCACGTGCGTCGACCCCGGCTTTAGCCCCGGCAACGCT
Organism: Minisyncoccota bacterium; assembly: GCA_036516595.1. Lineage (GTDB taxonomy): Bacteria > Patescibacteriota > Minisyncoccia > Phycocordibacterales > UBA2100 > UBA10103. The sequence continues at coordinate 4,199 of DATECE010000028.1, forward strand.
TCTGTGGTCCGGTAGGCATACTCCATCTACTTCGTTGCGGGCCCCAGCCGCATTCTCCGCCGTACCCATGTACGTCTACGAATGCGACATCCCCGCGCCTCGTAGCTGGGGCATTCTACCGGACCACAATATGCGGTAGACTCCTTGGTATGTCTGCGGTTTCAATGGACAAAATAGTCTCGCTCGCCAAACGTCGCGGGTTCATCTATCAAGGCTCCGAGATATACGGCGGCCTCGCAGGTACGTGGGATTACGGGCCCTTGGGCGTTGAGCTCAAGAACAACATAAAAAATATCTGGTGGCGCATGTTCGTGCAGGACCGCGAGAATATGTACGGACTCGACGCGGCGATACTCATGAATCCGGAAGCGTGGAAAGCCTCGGGACACGTCGAGGGCTTCCAAGATCCGCTCGTCGAGTGCGTAAAGTGCAAACGTCGTTTCCGCGCGGACCATGCGGGAAGCGAGTGTCCCGAGTGCGGAGGTGCATTCGGCGGCATTCGCCAGTTCAATATGATGTTCAAGACACAGGTCGGCGCTGTTCCCGAAGACGAGGCCTCAATCGTCTACCTGAGACCCGAGACTGCCGGCGGCATCTTCGTCAATTTTAAGAACGTCATCGATTCCTTCCATCCGAAACTCCCGTTTGGCATCGGGCAGATAGGCAAAGCGTTCAGGAATGAAATTGCACCGCGCGATTTCGTCTTCCGCTCGCGTGAATTCGAGCAGCTCGAAATCGAATATTTCGTGCGGCCTGACGAATGGAAAGAAGCGTTCGAGTCGTGGCAGAAGGACCAGCTCGCATTTGCGGAGAGGATTGGGCTTACGATGGAAAGTGTCCACCAGATAGAGGTGCCGGAGGCGGACAGAGCGCACTATTCAAAGCACAGTGTCGATACCGAATTCGAATACCCATTCGGCCAAAAAGAGCTCTGGGGGCTCGCGTATCGAACTGATTTCGATCTCACTGCGCACGCGACTGCGAGCGGGCAAGACCTCTCGTACCTCGACGAGAGCACAGGTGAGCGCTTCGTGCCGCACGTCATCGAACCGTCTTTTGGCGTAGACCGTACCGTGCTCGCGCTTCTTGCAAGCGCATATACGGAAGACGAGCTCGGAGGCGAACTCCGCACCTATCTCAAATTCAACAAACACGTCGCGCCAATCAAGGCCGCGGTTTTCCCGCTCCTCAAGAACAAGCCGGAGCTCGTGGCGAAAGCGCGCGAGGTTTTCCTTGCGCTCAAAAAGGATTCCGCGGGCACTATCGCGTGGGACGATAATGGCAACATTGGTAAGCGCTACCGACGGCAGGACGAGATAGGCACGCCGCTGTGCATCACGATTGATTTCGATACGCTCGGTGAGACACCAGAGCTGAGGGATACGGTCACCGTGCGCGACCGCGACAGCGGACAGCAGGAAAGAGTCGCGATTGACACGCTTGCCTCACGCATAGCATAGTGCTCGGTAGTCAACACGTTGGGAGGTTGCGATGCGACCAAAACTTGGAAACGAAGCGCTCGTAACGGTACCGACCGTGCGAGGATTCAACTTCAAACTGTTCACGGCCAATCCTGCCGCGAACGCTCCGGATATCATCGAGACAACATTGCCCAAGTATCCTCAATTGCTGAAAGGAGAGATTGTTCTTGTGCACACTCTCCAGCAGGCCAATCTGCTCTCGGGGACTGTTCGCCGGCACAGCCATAGGCTGTACTATCAAAGCGAAAGGTCTCCATGGCGGAAGGGGGTGCATGCGGCACATGTGTACCAGCTCATCCAGCGTCAGCCACATGGCGAGCCAGCGGGACCGCTTCACACCGCAAGCAGGCTGGGCAATAAAATGGTCTTGGCGGATGATCCGACGTGGGCAGTGACCGTGTATTGGTACAACCACGAAGCAGCCCGAAAGGATGCGGACTATGAAGCACCCGACCATGGACGGGATACGTGGGTGCTCTACCTGACTCCATCAAGTAGCGGGGAGAAGACCTGCACCGCCGGAAGCCAAATCCTATTCCCGTACCAATCATGATTGCACGCTATCACCGCGCGGCTTCTGCCGCGCGGCTTCTTTTTCGATGGTCACAGTGCTACGATGCCGAGGATGGGCGACTCTCATTTCAATATCTCGATAACGCAGGGCACGGTCGTCAAGGTGCTCGTGATTGGCGTGCTCGCGTGGGCGCTCTATCTGATTCTCGATGTCGTCCTCATCGTACTCACCGCTATCGTCATCGCCTCGGCGATAGAGCCGGCGGTGCGCTTTTTAATGCGCCGGAGAGCCCCGCGGACCATCGCGGTCCTTGTTGTCTATATGTTCCTGCTCACGCTCTTTTTCGGCATTTTCTACCTCTTCGTACCGTCCATCTTGGAGGACTTCGCGAAATTCGTTTCCTCATTGCCCTCGTATCTTGAAACCGTGAGCACCTACGGGACTTTTGACGCATACACGCGCATCCTCGGACTGCCGTCACCCTCGGATGTATCCGCATCAGGACTCATGGAGAGCGTGCGCGACGCGCTCAATCTCGGAGCGTATGGCAACCCGTTCTCGGCGGTCGCGACGATTTTCGGTGGCATGTTCTCGCTCATTCTCATCGTGGTCTTCTCGTTCTACTTCGCACTCGTCGAGACTGGAGTTGATGATTTCCTGCGCATTGTAGCGCCGGTGCGGTATCGGCCATACGCACTCGACCTGTGGAGACGCTCGCAACACAAGATAGGGCTTTGGATGCAGGGGCAGCTCCTACTCGCGGTGGTCGTGGGTGTGCTCGTCTTTCTTCTCCTCACTATTTTCGGGGTACCGCACGCACTCATGCTCGCAGTCCTCGCGGGTATATTTGAGATAATCCCCGTGTTTGGTCCCACGCTCGCCGCGATACCGGGCGTTTTGCTCGCGTTTGCCGCCGGCGGCATCCCGCTCGGCCTCACGGCACTCGCCATCTACGTCGCGGTGCAAATATTTGAAAATCATCTCATCTATCCGCTCGTCGTGACGCGCGTGGTCGGCGTGCCGCCGCTCCTCGTCATTCTCGCGCTCATCGTCGGCGCCGAGCTCGCCGGTTTCTTGGGCGTCATCCTCTCGGTACCGGTCGCTGCGGTTGTGCAGGAATTCATCCGCGACATGCAGGAAGGCAGATTGCCCAGCGCACAGTCATGAGGACCCTGTATCTCACGACGACGTTGCCGTATGTGAATTCCGACCCGCATGTCGGGCATGCGCTTGAATTCGTGCAGGCCGACGCCTTTGCCCGCTGGAGACGGCTCTCGGGCGACGAGGTGTTTTTCAATACAGGCACCGATGAGCACGGTCAGAAAATATTGGAGGCGGCGCAGAAGTCGGGGGAGGACGTGGGGGCATATGTCGACCATTATGCGGAAGAGTTTAAGAAATTGGGCGCGACCCTCAATCTTTCGTACGACGCGTTCATCCGTACGACCGATCCGAAGCATATCGCCGCCGCGCAAGAGCTCTGGAAACGGTGCGGTGCGGCGGGCGACATTTATAAAAAAGAGTATGAAGGTCTCTACTGCGTCGGGTGCGAGCGATTCCTCACCGAAAAAGAGCTCGTAGATGGGAAATGTCCGATACACGGTGTGGCACCGGTGCCACTCAAAGAGGAGAATTATTTCTTCCGCTTCTCTAAATATCAAGACCGGCTCCTTGCGTACCTTGCGCGCGAAGGTTCGGTATTACCGGAGTGGCGGCGCGAAGAGGCGATGCAATTCGTCAAAAGCGGTCTCGAAGATTTCAGCGTCTCGCGCGATAAATCGCGTCTCTCATGGGGTGTACCGGTACCAGACGATGAAGGCCAAGTCATGTACGTGTGGTTTGACGCGCTCACAAATTACATCTCGACACTCGGCTGGCCCGATGATAGCGAGGGGAATTTCAAGCGATTTTGGCAGAATGGGGAGGTCGTACAGGTGGCCGGTAAAGACCAAGTCCGATTCCAGTCGCTCATGTGGCAGGCGATGCTTATGTCCGCGGGCATCAAAAATACGGACACGGTTGTCTATCACGGCTTCATCAACTCTGGCGGCCAAAAAATGAGCAAATCGCTCGGCAACGTCATCAGTCCGTACGAGCTCGTCGCGCGCTACGGGACCGATGCTACCCGCTATCTTCTGCTCGCGCACATGCATCCTTTTGAGGATTCCGATATGACGTGGGCAAAACTCGACGAATGGTACACAGCCGATCTCGCGAATGGGCTCGGCAACCTCGTCGCGCGTATCATGAAATTGGCGGAGGATAATCTCGATGGCCCCATCGAGCGTCCCGAACCGGCAGGTTTCCCCGACGAGTACAGCGCGGCTCTTGAGCGACAAGACAGTGCCGGCGCTCTTTCATATGTATGGAGCAAAATACAATCGCTTGATCAGAGCATCACCGAGACGCAGCCGTTTAAAATCGTAAAGACCGATGCGG
>DATECE010000029.1:0-11162 GCA_036516595.1 Minisyncoccota bacterium
CCCCCCTGCGATATTGTTCGCGACGCGCTCTATGAGCGCGAGTCCGTCATGGTACGACGCAGGCGTATCCGCGATTATCGGCTCCGAAAAACGGCGAAGGTCATGGCTTCCCGCCATGCGCATTTTTGTTCCTCCTATGTCTGCGAGTATATACACACGCTATTGGCCGATTCGCTCCTTGAACTCTGCGACGAGAGGCGTCGGGGCGTCCGGCACACCGTAACCGGCAGCCAATTCAAACGTCGCCCAATCAGCTAAAACCGCAGACGCAAACGCTTTTTCAAATCCGATGCCCGAGAGCGTGAGATGTTCGATAGGAATACCACGCTCGCCAAGCATTTCTGCTGCGACCATCATCCGTTTTTGATTGCGCGGATGGTCGCTCTCGTCGTGCAAAAAGAGCGCGCACATACGACCGGAGAGATCCCGCGTCGAATCGGCAACATCGAAACCGCACAGTTCGTTATGGCATGCCTCAGGGAACGAGTTCAGAAATGAGGGGATTTTTGCCGTTTCGTTGAATTTAATCTTCCAGATATATCCGATTGAGGCATTGCTGCTCGAAGTGTAGACGACGGGCACTTTACCGTGCAATTTTTTGCCGAGCGTGCGGCCCTCCACCTCAGTACGTGTCGCATCGACTGCCTTACCGCCGGAGCGCACAGCAGTTTCGAGGGCACTGTTGGAAAGGAGCCGTGAGATACCGAGCATAGAAAAGCCGATGGCGAGCCGCGGCTCAAGTCCCGCATCGGGAATGATGCAGTGCGGGAGCGCGTGCTCGCGCGCGAATTCAATGAGTTTGCCTCCGGTCGCGATTGCCGCCGCCTTGTAGCCGCGACGGAGCGCCTCTTGCCCCGCGTCGAGTACCTCCTCGGTAGTTCCCGAATATGAGCTCAGTATCACGAGGACATCGTCATACACTCCCTTCGGAAGTTCCGGCAACCCGTAGTCGCGGTGGACAAAAATATCCGGCAGCTTACCGTAGGAGCCAAGCAGCCACGGACCGAGCGCTGAACCTCCCATGCCGCAGATGAGCGCATAGGTGTGAGGGCGCAGCTTCTCAATATTCTCGACGACAGGTTCCCAATCGAACTGCTCTCCGAAGCGTCGTATGGTGTCGTCCAATCCCATGGTCACATGCTATCACGTGCACCGAAGCGTTCTTTTCTACGGCGCAGGATTACATTCCGGACAGACACCGAGTTCTTCAAGTTTGTCGAAATATTTGAGGATAGCAATCGCATACTGTGCATGGCTCCACATAAGTGGCGTCGCAGAAACGGGCTCCCCTGTCTGCGCATTCATCTGTTCGGGTAGTACGCCAGAAGCTGCTGCCCTGCCACATACCCAGGTAAAAATGTCGCGAACACGGTCGAGATCGTGATCGTTTTTCGCCGACGCGATAAGGTACTCGGCGTACCATAGAGTCGTGATAATCCACGGATTGCCCGCTGCATCTCCCGCGGTTCGGTAGTACTCGTCCCCCTCGTAGCGGGCGATGCCGCCGATGCGGACACCACGGCTCAGCGCGCGCACCGAGTTTTCGAATGCTCGTTTGAGTTTGGGATCATTCGGCGCGAGGACACCAAAGGCGAGGACACCGTATGCGCTCGACATGTCGATGGTTGTATCGCGGGCCCCTCCGTCGCTGACCATCTTCAGAAAAACGCCACGGTCTTCGTCCCACAGGTGTTTCATAATTGCGGCTTGCACCTCTATGGCGGCATCGCGGTAATGCTTTTCGTGCTCATCTTTACCGAGAAGCGCCGAGAGCTCCGCGGCAGCCATGAGACCGCCGTACACACTTGCGGCCGTGTAGGTCGCACAGCCACGCCGCTCTTCCCACAAATCATACGTCGGTTGCGGCAATCCGGTCTTCTCATCGCGGTACCGCACGAGAAAATCCGCCGCCTTTTCAATGAGCGGGTTGTACATCTCCTCGAGGAATTCCAAATCGCGTGTGTGGAGATAGTGCTCACGAAAAGCCACAAGCACGAGCGCGGTCGCATCCTCCTGTATCGGAAGCTGACGTTTGCCCTGCACTATCCACGGGTGCCACGAGCTCCCAAGTGAGCCGTCCGGAAGAAACTTGTGGAGAAAGTAGCCGTCAGGCGAAATGGTAGTTCTGCAGAATTCAAAGAAGCGTTTCGCGACATTGCTATCTCCCGCTCTATCGAGTGCGATGGCCGCGTACGAAGCATCGCGCGGCCATACGTAACAGTATGTATCGAGCCCGTGTTGCAGCATATCGGAATCCACGGACGCAATGATGCCGCCGCCACTGTCGACGTGTGCCCGCACGTAGAGGAGACTCTGCTTGAAGAGCCGCATGTGCGCTTGCTCCAAGCCGTGGGAGCCCCACGGGTACGCACCCACCCATGCGTGCCAGAATTTCACAACCGTCCGAAGCATGTGCTCCGGTTTCTTCGCGTGAATGTACGCGCTCAGCTCAACGGCCTCGCCTATCGAGCGCGCTGCGGCGACCCAGTAGTAGGCAGTGCGCGATTGTCCTCTCGCATATTGGCCGTAGAGGCCGATTATCGAATCCGCGGGCCCGTGCTCAATCGCATTTTTCGAAAGCATGCCGTCCTCCGCGTCCTTATGTGACCCCTCCTTGCCCTGAAAATTGGCCCGCCCGCACGCATAGTCCTCAAAATGCACGCCATCGAGAATAGCCGAGATGAGAAAGACGCGGCTGCCTTTGTAGTGAATGACTGAATATGTTTCGGGGTCGAAATACGCGGTGTCTGAACCGTGCGATTTAAAAATTTCGAACTGATGCGCAATGTAGAGCTTGATGACACGGTTTTTGTCATGCATATTTTTGATGGCGATTCGCCGCAAAAAAACAGGACGTTCGTTGTACACTGCATCCGTACATGAGAGCTCGACGCCGAGCTTCGAATTGAGCGCGCTGACACTGCTTGCGAGCGCGTCTTCTTCAGAGGCGACGGTAATCTGCCATCCCTCGTCGCCAAGCCAAGAAAGCGTGCCGTCCACCCACACGCCGACACGGTGCATGTAGTGACCGCGCACGTGGTCCTCAAAACCAACATGCGGAAAATATATATCTCTCACGCGCGCGTGCTCGTCGAGCGCGACACAGAGCTCCCCATTGGATAGCACAATTGATCTCATGTTCGTGTGCGGCGCTTCTCTAGCCTGAGGCGCAGGTCGGAGAGCGCGTTCATATACGCGATATATGCGTCGTAGGGGGATTCGTAGGGTGAAAAGTACGCGTGGACATCTCCGTCATCGGACCACTTGGTGCACATGTAATAAAAGTGGTCCGACGTCTGAAGCTTACGCCAATCTTCGAGGATGCGGCCGTCATTTGCGAGCATGACCTCGTGCTCGAGCGTATAAAGCGCTGCAATCGCGGCGTTCTGCATCGGATTTCCCACCCACGCAGTGAGATCTCTGTCGGTATCAGCCCACGTGACGATGTGCGGCATATCTATCTCATCCTTCACATCATGCGCGCGAATAACCTCCGAGGGTGTGTGGAATTGCACATCGGGAATTTTCAAGAGCTCTTCCGGCAATTTCTCGAGGAACGGGAAAATACCGGTGTCCTCCCATTGGTGCTCACCAAATGTCTCATAGTCCATGAAGAGATTCACCGTGTCGCCCTCCGCCGCTCCTACCCATTGACTGAATTTCTCACTGGTTAGGGGCCACTCGCTCCACTCACGCGACGAAAAGCGGAACGCGATATCATCGGAGAGCCGGTAATTCTTGAGGAGGAGCTTTGCATTCGTCGCGCCGATTGGTTTGTAGACGAAATTGGGGCTGCGCCAACCGAGCACGGGATCCCATCCTTCTGCAAGTACGCCGAGGTACCCCTCCCTGTCCGCCCACGCAGCGAGGTCGTTGCGGTACGAGAGTTCGGTATTGCGAAAGACGCGCGGGCGCACGCCGAATATCCTCCGGATAATATCGCGATGCGCTGCCACCTGCCGCTCAAATTCGGCTGGAGCGTAGAAAAAAGCAAGAGAATGGTAGTACGTCTCGCCGAGTATCTCCACGCGACCCGTGTCGACTGCCCGCTTAAAGAGATCCAGCGCCTCGGGCACGTGTCGCTCAAGCTGCTCGAGCGCTACGCCGGAAAACGAGAACGAGACAGAGAGTTCGGGATGCCTCTCGAGGAGCGTAAGGAGGAGCTTTGTCGCCGGAATGTATGATTTACGTGCGACCTTTTCGATGATACGACGATTATTGAGGTCGCCCTCGCTTCGGTCGTTGAAGTATTCCGAATCGGAGCCGATATCAAAGACACCATACCGCTTCACGCGATACGGTTGATGCACTTGGAAATAGAAACAGACGCTTTTCATACGGGAATATAAGGTATGGGGTACGGGGTATCGTGGATTTGCAAACGCAAAGAGTCACGCACGAAGCGCATGCGCATATTTTAGCACCTCAATGCACGAGTTCGGCGACGAGAAACTCTATTTTCTCCCCTGCGCGTTGCCACGTAAGACGCTCTGCTTCGTTTTTTCCGTGGAAGGAGAGCGTCGCTCCAAGGGCGGGGTAGCCGACAACTGCGAGAATCTTCGCGGCCATCTCGTCCGTGTCCCAAAAGTCCATTTTGAGAGCATTCCGGACGACTTCCGCGACGCCTGATTGCTTTGTCACGATGACCGGTACGCCAAGCTTCATTGCCTCAAGCGGCGAAATGCCGAACGGCTCAGAGACGGAGGGCATTACAAAAACGTCCGCGGCCGTATACATCTCATGCCTGTCGTCGCCGGAGAGGAAGCCCGTAAAAATGACATTGCCCGCGATGCCAAGCTCTGCCGCCATACGCATCACATGTTCCTCCATATCTCCCGCGCCTGATATCACAAAAAAGACCTTCGGATTCCGCTCAAGGACGCGCTTCGCCGCGCGCAGAAGATAGTCAGGACCCTTTTGGAGAGTCAGCCTGCCCAAGAAAAGAACGATTTTGTAGCCGTCTTGCCGGAGCGAGCGCATTTTTCGCGTACTGTCTCCTTTGGGCGTCGTGCTCTCGTCGATGCCATTGTAGACGACGAACACTTTTGTCGCCGGTATACCGTACTCACGCACGATGATGCCTTTCGTATATTCGGACACCGCGATTACGCGGTCGGCTTCACGCATACCCCGCTGTTCAATCTCAAAAACCTGCTCGTTAATCCCCTGCATGCCGCCACAGCGGTCGTACTCGGTCGCGTGCACATGTACGATGAGCGGTTTTCCAGTCGCTTTTTTTGCTTCGATGCCGGCGCCGAAGGCAAGCCAATCGTGCGCGTAGATAATATCGAATTGCTCTTCCTTCGCAATCTCCCCGCCAAGTGAAGCGTACCGCATCACCTCTTCAAAGAGATCGTGCCCGTATATGGAGCCAGCTCGTCCTTTCGGATAATTCCTGCTCGTGAGATATGGAGTAAGCACGGAGTCGAGGGCGCGAACGGTGACATACACATGTTCATCCGCGAAGAGGAAGCGCGCGTACGGAGATGATACGTCGAGCTTCTTTGGCATCACGAAGAGCACCTCAAAGCCCCGCTCCGCGAGCGCTTTTGTGATGCCTTGGCACGCCACGCCCAAACCGCCGCTATGGTGCGGCGGAAATTCCCACCCAAACATGAGGATTCGAGCATTCACCACATACATTTTATCATGTACGCATGACGCAGAGTTCTTAGAATGGTACTGTAGAACGGATGAAACGAGCCCCGACCGCCGTCCTTTTTGACCTCGACGAAACGCTCTCCCCGAGTTTTCAGGCTATCGCGCCGTCGATGGCAATGCGGCTGAGCGCGCTCAGCACGCGCCTGCCTGTTTCCATCATCTCCGGCGCCGGCTTCGAGAGAATCGAGCGCGATGTCATCGCGCAACTCTCAGGTGCGGATTTTACGAACTTCTTCATCTTTCCAAACAGTTCGGCAGAATGTTATAGCTACAAGGACGGCTCGTGGATTCAAGAGTACGGACTCAACCTCACTGACGAAGAGCGCGGACGCATTACAGCAACACTCCAGCAAGGAGAACGTGAACTTCCTGATGTCGTTTCAGCTCCTCTATACGGACGCCGCATCGTGGACCGTGGGGCGCAAATAGCATTTACCATCGTCGGTGAATCCGCGCCGGCCGACATCAAAGCCTCGTGGGATCCCGACCGCGCAAAGAGACTTCGCATCCGCGAGTATCTTGCCGAGCGCTTGCCCGAATTCGACATACTGACCGGTGGCGCCTCGACCGTCGACATCACAAAACGCGGAGTCAATAAAACTTGCGGTGTTTTGTGGCTTGCAAAAAAACTCGGCTGTCCGGCGTCGGAGATGCTCTACGTCGGCGACGCTCTCTACAAGTGGGGCAACGATGAGATTGTTATCAGTACCGGCATAGAAACGCGCCTCATATCCGGTCCGAGCGAGACGGAAAAAGTCATCGACGAACTCCTTTCAATGGTTACAGAAAAGTAGCGCTCCGCAGCGGTCAGTGACCGCGGCTCGTCCCGCTCATATCACCAAAATAGATGTCTGGGCGCGGCACCCCGAGAACTTCAATGGTACCCCACGCACCCTTGTCGAGTCGTGCGAGCGCATGATCGACGAACACGTACGTCCCTGCTACATCAGCAGTGAATTCTACAATCGCTGCGCCACCCGCCGGTACGAGCGTGGTCTGGACATTGTGATAGAGCGCGCCGCCCATTTGCGCCTCGGGGTATACGGTGTCGAATATCTCTCCGATGAGATGAAACGATGAGATGAGATTGACTCCGCCGTTACCTACATAGACGCGGACCCGCTCCCCTTGCACGATACGAACTTCCTCCTTCGAAACGGCTCCGACGCGTCCATTGAAGACCACATATTCGGGATTTCCATCCAGCATTTTTCCTGAGTCGATGATCTGAAGCCCTTCCGTCCCCCGCGGCCCCGCCGTATACAGTTCTCCCTGCATCATGTAGAGCTCGCGGTCGACTGGCGGCAAACCGGACACCGGCTCGACAAGAATAAGTCCGTACATGCCGTGTGCCATATGGTTAGCGACATTGGGATATGCACAGTGATATACGTACAGACCGGCATTCTGCGCCTTGAATCGAAGTGTCTTTTCTTCACCGGGGGCGACCTCCGTCACCGCTGCGCCTCCTCCAGGGCCCGTGACCGCGTGCAGGTCGATAGAGTGGTGATGGAGATTGGACGCCTGATTCTTCAGGGTGAGCACGACCGTATCGCCTTCGCGAACACGCAGCATCGGCCCGGGCACCGTGCCATCAAATGTCCAATAATTGACAACGACGTGAGGCGCTATCTCAGCGAGCACCTCTTTCGTCGTGAGCGTGAGGGCGACTTCACGAGGCACGGAACTTGTCGCGAGCGTTGGCACGTCAGTGGGATCGCGGCTGATATCGTCGACTCGCTCGAAATTGTCGAGGTTGCGAAAAAACGCGAAAACATTCTTGAGTGGCAACGTCGGACCGTCGGCAGGTCCATACGTTTTCAGGCCAAAAGGGTATTCGAGATTTTGCGGGACACCGACAGGAAACCAGAAGAAAAGCATTGCACCGATGAACGTCGCGGAGAGTAGGAGTGTTCTCAAGAGAGAATGCTGCTTACGCAGCACCATGAAGAGAAGGATGGCTGCGGCAGCGCCGGCAAGTACCAGTCCGAAGCCTTGGATGATGAGGTACGACGCGAGCGACCACATTTCCGCGAGTGCATTCACCACTGCATTATACGATGCTTTTTCTGCGCCACATGAAAAAACGGCTCACCGAAGTGAGCCGTTTTTTGGAGAGTGCGATGTGCACGCCTACCTCCACGCCTTGAGAGCGCCCCACTTGATGTTGGTGATTGCGCCGAGCGTGAGGAGCACGAGCGCGAATTTAAGTACCCACCCGACGACCGGAATTAGCCCGACGATGAAGTAGAGGGCCACACCGAGAAGTACCGTCTTCCACGACACCTCGTATGCGCTGCGCCTCATCACGAGTTTATGCGTGATGGAACCAAGCACGATGGGGGCCGCAAGCGAGACAAAGACGAGTGCCGCTGCAAAGCCGAGCAGTCCGAGTACTCCGAGCGGTATGCCGATTATGGTGACAAGCAGGAGGACGGAAACTACCGGCGCCACGATAAGGACAACGAGTCCGCGACCCATTTCGTAGAGCGAGGCCTCAGTCGCTTTTTCGACGAGCGCGTGAGCAAATTTTCGGAAGAGCAGGAAGAGAGCGAACGCTCCGACAAGCGACATGAGGAGTTTACCGATGAGCGCAGCCGTGATGATGCCGGCAAGCATCGCGGCACCCTCTCTCTTGCCTATCTTTCGCTCACTAAAGGAAGTCTCTCCCTGAACGATTGCACCATCTTCAATAGTCGCAGCCTTTGCTGCTGTGTAGGTGAGATTGCCGCTGATGTTCGCGTTCGGGCCAAGCGTGAGTTTTTCAGCCTTTATCTCCACATCCCCCGCGATAGGACCGTTGAGGTAGATATCGCCGCCTCCTATTTTCACGTTTCCCCCGATTGCGGAGTCAATGCGCAGCGTGCCTGCGCCAATGAGCGCATCGCCACCAACCGTCGCTGCGGTGATTTGCACTTGTCCGCCGCCGACCACCAAATCGCCTCGCACATTACCGTTGACCACGATATTGCCGCCACCTGCGCGTACATCGTCGCCAACTCCTCCGAGGAGCGTCACATTGCCGCCGACAGCTGCAATGTCACCGGAGACATCGCCACTTACGAGTACCGAACCGCCGCCGGCGATGAGGTCACCAACGACAGTGCCGGCACTTGTGACGTTGCCGCCGACCATGTACAGGTCATCGTTGACTCGCACACTTGAAGCGAGTGAGGGCTGCTCAGATGCGATAATTTCGGCCCCGAGTGCTAACGCAGGAATGGCAAGCACAAGAGCTGCGGTGAGCGCGATGCCTTTGTATGATGAAATAGTCATAGATTGAGGGTTGTTTTTCTAATGGCCCCATTCTACGCGCTTCCGCCCCGCACACAACCACAAGGACGCCAAGGCTATCCGAAGGTAAATGTGTATGCTTTGAGATTGGGCGTAAGAATCTCTATCTCGATGGTGTGCTCTGCGTAGTCAGAATCCTCAATCAATCTGTAGAGACGGTCCTCTCGTATCGTCGCGATGCCGTCGGGAGCGACGTCGGCGCCCCTCGCCTCCCCAAGTGACGCTCCTCCGTCGCGCGTGACCCGTATGCGCACCGCTTCCTCCGCACTCGCCACGAAGTACACGTCTTTCGAATCGTAGGAAAAGTGGATGCGAGCGCCGGACGACGTGCTCTCAGCATACTCACGCTCTATCTTCCATGAGCCGCCCAAATAGAGTGCGTCAGGAACGAGTCGCTCTGGAATAGTGAGTGTCTGCTCACCTTCCGCAAACGCCGTGCCGTTGCCCAGATTCTCATTGCGCCACGCTCCGAAGTAGGTCTCGGGAGAACGCACGCGCTCGGGCCGAGGCGCGACCACATTTTCTGCGGCAATGCGACTATCTGGCATTTCACCGCCGAGCCTCTTTGCCCGCTCGGCAAGGGCCTTTTGTATCTGCTTTTCCGTTTCCTCGTATGCGCCCTCCCCGATATGGTCGTACACAATGTATCCATCGATATCGATGAGGTACTTACGTGGCCAATAATTGTTGCCGTACGCATTCCACGTCTTGTATTCGTTGTCGAGCACGACTGGATACGTGAGCTGAAAACCCTGCACTGCTTTTTCTACGTTCGCGAGCACTTTCTCAAATGCGAATTCCGGCGTATGAAGTCCGATTATGACCAATCCTTCGTCTCTGTACTTCTCATGCCATGCCCTCAGATACGGCAACGTACGTTGGCAGTTGATGCATGAGTACGTCCATATATCGAGCAGCACCACTTTGTCTCCGGCAAGTTCTGAGAGCGTTATTGGGCCGGCCACACCCGAGGGAAGCCGAGGAGTGTTGATGTAGCCGTCCGGCTCCACGAGCTCGGGCGCTTTCACGTATCGTGCAGCTTTCTCTTCGGCAGTCAGCGTCCGGTCGGTGATGTTCTCCGGAAGAGAAATGTTCATGGTATCCCCGCCCACATACACAAGCGCTCCGATGACGAGCGCGACCACGATTATGCCGCCAATGGTGTATTCCAATTTCATATTAGTTACCGATTTCGAGAAGTTTCTGCTCTATTTTGGTCACATCAAGAAAACCGGTATCGAGTATTTTTATCTGTAGTGCTTTGTCTGCGCCCGTAATGACCGCGACGCCGACGAGCAGGAAGAGGAGGCCGAGGGCGCGTTTGAAAACGCCTCGCGGATCAGCAGCAAAACCAAGTCTGTCGACGAGACGCTGACCGAGGAGCGCTACAAAGAGAAGCGCGAAGCACAGCCCAAACACATACACGCTAAGATACGCGACGCCGAGCGCATATGAGACCGGAAGTACGCTCGCGAGCACGATGAAGTACGTGGGCGAACAGGCCGAAAAAACCGGCCCGAGTGCCGCGCCCATGAGCACCGCTCCCCAGAATCCACCGCGCTTGTAGCCGCTACCAAGCAGCTGATTCGAGCTGCGACTCAGACCGCCGACAAATGGCAGTCTCTCCCAGAGCGCGGGAAAGAGGAGGACCAGACCGAAAAAGATGATGATGAGCCCCGAGAACCAGCTCCAGAAGGACTGCGGCACCATGATGAAGATGGTCGACGCTTTGAGAACAAGCGTGAAAATCACGAGCGAGAGGCCGAGCGATGCGATGATGACAAACGCGCGCATCCTGTTTGCGGTGCCTCCCGTAATCGAGCCCCCGACGATGACCGGCAGGAGCGGGAGCACACACGGCGCGAGTACGGTGAGGATGCCCGCGATGAATGAGATGAGGAGGAGCGCCATGCGTCTATTGTATCTTGGCTAGCGCCCCTGCGAGCGTGGTCGCGTCGCCCCATTTTGCGAGCGCCTTTCCTTCGGCGTCGACCTGCACAAAGGTGTGCTGGTATGTGACTCCGTACTTTTGCTTCAACTCAGTCGCTGTATCGTAGGCGACTTTAAGTATGTGCACTCCCTCGGGGATTGGTGTCGTGCCCGCCTTGATATCAGCCTCGAGCGCACGGCATATCGGGCACCATTCAGCGTGAAAAAAGAGTACGACCTTGCCATTTTTCGCGAGCGCGAGTTTTTCCGGTGCGTAT
>DATECE010000030.1:0-3818 GCA_036516595.1 Minisyncoccota bacterium
GGCTTTCGCGGGTCGACTGTCTCCGGCGTGTCGAGACCGATGAGCCGCACCGTGGAGTTCGTGCCATCCATATTCACGACGAAGGTATCGCCGTCGACGACGCGCACTACTTTGTAGAGTGGCCTGCTTTCCCGCGGGAGCTCCGCATTATCGGTGATAGCGTAGCGCGGTGTATCGGCCACACCTCGGATTGGTTCGGGAGGGTGGGGGTACCGAAGCACAGCCGCTCCGAGAATCAGGATGACGAGCCCTGCAAAAAGAATGCGGACATGCATGTGAGTATTTTTGCATGACTTTCCGCACTGGCTCCTCACCAATGCCACGAGAGTCACGTTATCCACATTGCATTTCGAACGAACGTTCTATATACTTAATCACATGGACGAATACGGAGAGAAAATGGCTGAGTTTTACCGCAAGCATGACCGCATGCCCTCGTTCTCCGAGCTTATGGCCGTCTGGGGCTACGCGACCAAGAGCGCCGTCGATTACCGCACCGACAAGCTCATCGAGGCGGGACTCATCGCAAAAGACAGGGTTGGCCGGCTCATTCCGCGCGGGCTCCTCAGTGATGGCCTCAAGCTCCTCGGTCTTGTCGAGGCGGGCTTTCCTTCGCCCGCAGAGGAAGAATTGCTCGACGTGATGAGTTTCGACGAATACCTCGCGCCCAACAAAGAATCGAGTTACATCCTCAAGGTCAAGGGCGATTCGATGATAGACGCGGGAATTCGCGAGGGGGATATGGTGGTGGCCGAACGCCGCGCAGTATACAAACAAGGGCAGATTGTCATCGCGCAGGTCGATGGCGAATACACGATGAAGTACCTGCGCAAGAAGGGTAAGGATTTTTATCTCGAACCCGCCAATCGAAAGTATCAGCCCATCTACCCGACGGAATCGTTTAAGGTCGAGGCTGTCGTAACCGCCGTTGTTAGAAAGTACTAGACATATCTATGCAAAAAGTAGACACATGGCTGGACATCAAAAGGTACGTGGCGGGAGCATCGGGATATCCGCTCTCAATCCATCGCTCTGATGTAGAGATGCTCGGGAAGCTCACCGACGCTTCACCTCGGAGGCGTCACACTAAGCGCGTCCTCAGATACACATACACAGTATGAAAATAGCCATATACATATCTCCGCGCATGCTCGCATTCCTCCGCCGCCTCTTGCGCATGCGTCTCTATATTCCGACCCGCCACGCCGTCTGGAGCGCGTAGTGTATGGCATGGGGAGTATCGCGCTCGTTCCCGCGCGCCATATTGCACATCGACGGCGACTCTTTTTTCGCCTCGTGTGAGGTGGCAAAAAATCCGCAGCTGCGCGGAAGGGCTGTCATAACCGGCAAAGAGCGCGGTATCGTCTCAGCCTGCACGTATGAAGCCAAGCGTCGCGGCGTCACACGCGGCATGCAGTTGCATGAAGTGCGAAAGCTTGTTCCTGATGCTGTCATTCTGCCGTCTGATTATGAGACGTACAGTCTCTTCTCGAATCGAATGTATAAAATAGTGCGCCGCTACACCCCCGAGGTGGAAGAGTATTCAATAGACGAGTGCTTTGCCGATCTCACGGGCATGCGTCGTGTCAATAAAATGGGATATGGCGAGATGGCAGAAGCCGTGAAGCGCGACCTCGAGCGCGAGCTCGGTATGACGTTCTCTCTTGGCGTGTCTGCGACCAAGGTGCTGGCCAAGATTGGCTCGAAGTGGGAGAAGCCGTCGGGACTCACACTCATCCCGCTCTCGGGAGCAGAGCCATTTTTGCGAAAGACATTGATAGGGGCAGTGTGGGGCATCGGACCGAATACTGCCGCATACCTCACGAAGTTCGGCGTCCGGAGCGCGTGGGACTATACGCAGCGGGACGAAGCGTGGGTACAAAGCCACGTATCGAAACCTTTTCTCGAAGTGTGGCGGGAATTGCGAGGCACCACTGCGTATGAACTCGATACGAAGGGGAGAGAGACGTATCAAAGCATTTCAAAAACTAAAACATTTACCCCGCCTTCGCGGGACGCAACGTTCGTGTTCTCCCAGCTTTCGAAAAACGTCGAGAAGGCATGTATCAAAGCAAGGCGATGGCACCTCGCATCGTCCGAGATTTTCTTTTTCCTTAAGACGCAGGATTTCAAATACCACGGATGCGAGGTGCGACTCTCGCACCCGACATCGGTCCCGCAGGAAGTGCTCTCTCAGGTGCGCACACATTTTGAAAAGGTATGGCGGCCAGCCACCCTCTATCGCGCCACGGGCATAGTGCTCCTCAAGCTGCGGTCTTCCGAACATGTACAGCTGGATCTCTTCGGCTCTGTCGTGCGCTCGGAAGCGATGCGGATGGTATTTGAGAGCGTCGACAGCATTTCGCACCGCTTTGGCAAGCACGCGGTATTTTTGGGCTCAAGCTTGGAAGCCTCGGCATTCGGCGCACATCTGGGGGAGCGGGGCGACATGCCTTCGCGCACACGGGAACTCTTTAGAGGAGAGACAGTGCGGAGGCGCATCGGAATCCCGAGCCTCGGCGAAGTTTCCTAAGGATTCACCCCTACTTCACCGCGATACGGTACCGTAGAGACATGCCCTCTGCGGCATATTATCCACATTCATCAGACATCTATTATGGTAGATACACACTACATTGAGCGCGAGAGGGATGACGCGGGTGCGATGGGATGGTTCATCGCCCTTATCCTCCTGCTCGCGATTGGCATAGGCGGGGTCATTTGGTATCAGCAGGGTACGCCGGGGATTCCGAATACCGGCACCGAGAGTACCGTGACGGTCCCGAATGCGAGCGTACCGACAGGCAGCGGGGTGACCTACTGACAAGAAAAAAATCGAAGAGATGCGGCCTCCCTATAGGGAGGCCGCGTCGTGATACAGTAATCGCATGAGCAAGGTGCTCTCACTCATTGTGCTTATAGCGCTCGGCGCGGGCGGCTACTGGCTCATGACGAACTACACATTTGAGTCGCTCTCGCCAATCGAGAGCGGGGCGGAGTCTGCACAAGCGGTCAGCGTGCGTGATGCGCAGCTCATTGAGGAGGATGAGGAGTACATCATCAACGTCACCTATCCGCAATTCGGCGTGCCCGTCGTGGACCTCGCGATAGAAGGGGCGGTGCAAGCGAGCGCCAAATCTGTGCGCGATGAGGCGATTAAAGCGAATCCGGTCGCGGAAGGATTCCGCAAATACGAACTGTTTGGCACGACACAAGGTACGTACGTCGGACCCGACGTGATAAGCGCACGCCTCGTACTCGCGCAGGATTTCGGCGGCGCCCATCCGCTCCCTATCATCTTGAGCTTCAATTTCTTCCGTGAAAATGGCGAGGAAGTGACACTGGGGGACGCCCTTTCCCTCATCGGTCTCTCGCTCGAAGAGATGGCCGCGGGCGCGAAGAGACAGCTGAACGAGCGGTACAGTGAGATGCTCATCGCACCCGAGGGAGCGGATGCGCTCGCGGAGAACTACAGTACGTTTACGATTTCGGCGAGTGCAGTGACATTTATATTCCAGCCGTATCAATTGACAGCGTACGCTGCAGGCGCGCCGGAAGTCACGTTTGAGCGGGTGCGATAACTAGGCAAACTCTGAGAGATGCGCCACTATATCGCTATGGCGCTCGTGGTAAACAAGAAGGCAGCCTTTGATTACTCCATCATTGAAGAGATGGAGGCAGGTTTGGAATTACTCGGCATCGAGGTCAAGTCCCTCCGCGCCGGCCGCGGCTCGCTACGCGGCGCGCGCGTGGTCGCACGCGGTGGCGAAGCGTATCTCGTGGGCGCCACCATCCCTCCGTGGCAGATGGGCAATACG
>DATECE010000031.1:0-13809 GCA_036516595.1 Minisyncoccota bacterium
TCTTCCTTCTTGGTACCGCGAAGGAGTACGCCCGCGTTGTCGCCTGCCTGACCTTCCTGCAAAGATTTGTTGAACATCTCGACGCCGGTCACGGTCGTCTTGGCCGTGTCTTTGATACCGACGATTTCGACCTCCTCGCCCACCTTGATGATGCCGCGTTCGATGCGGCCAGTGACCACGGTGCCACGGCCCTCGATGGAGAAGACGTCTTCTATCGGCATGAGGAATGGCTTGTCGAGCTCGCGAACCGGCTGCGGGATGTATTCATCGAGCGCCTTTGCGAGTTCCATTACCTTGTCCGACCATTCGTTGCCCAGAGCCGGATTTTCGAGCGCCTTGAGGCCCGAACCGCGGATGACCGGTGTATTCTTGCCGTCGAATCCCTGCTTGTCCAACAGGTCGCGGACTTCCTCTTCGACGAGGTCGACGAGATCTTTGTCGTCCACTTGGTCCACCTTGTTGAGGAAGACGATTATCTTCGGCACGCCTACCTGACGAGCGAGCAGGATGTGCTCACGAGTCTGGGGCATGACGCCGTCGGATGCGGCGACTACGAGGATGGCGCCGTCCATCTGAGCTGCGCCCGTAATCATGTTCTTGATGTAGTCGGCGTGACCCGGCGCGTCGACGTGTGCGTAGTGTCTGTTTGGTGTCTCGTACTCGGAGTGCGAGAGCGAGATGGTAATACCGCGCGCCTTTTCTTCCGGCGCCTTGTCGATGTCGTCGACGCCTTTCACTGTCGCCGAGTAACCGTTGCCGGCTTTCGAGAGGACGGTGAGAATCGCTGCGGTGAGCGTAGTCTTGCCGTGGTCGACGTGGCCGATGGTGCCGACGTTCACATGCGGCTTGCTTCGATTAAATTCTCCTGCCATATCTTCGATATCTTTTTAAACTAATATTCGGTTTTATTTCGACAATAAAACCTCATATGCCATCGTCGCTCGGACGTTGTGTGAGCAATGCCTCCCACGCCGTCCTCACTCGATGCCATAGTCGTCCCGACACAGTTTTAAAACCATATCGATCCGTATTTTTTAAGCCAACGCTTTTGGGTGCTCTGGTAGTTTCTCGCTTCCTTCTCCAACCGCTTGTATGTGGTTTGCTAGGCCACACGGTCGGGGGAGGCATCAGCCCGAGGCTGATCGGCCTTGGGCCGAAAAGAAATACGCACAGAGCGTGCGTCCGGATATACTAACAAAGTTCAAAAAAGGCGCAACCCCTCAGCACTGAGGGGTTGCGTGTCACTCCACATTCTTGACGCTTAGTACGACGTGACCGTGATGATCGACGCGCCGGTGACCGTGTATCCGCTTACCGTGTCCTTCACGGTGAACCGCGGGATAAACGTGCCAGCCCGAGTGTACGTGTGCGTGAAGTTGACGTCAGACGTGGACCCGCTCGGCGGAACGTTCTTCACCTCTTGCTGAGTGCTATCGTCCCAGTTGACCGTGTAGTTCAGGGGCGTGGTGCTCGCACTCGTCGATACATGGACCTTCCATGTGCCTGACTGATTGACTGAGAGCTGCGCGGGAGACTCGATGCTCGTAATCGAGATTGTCGCCGTCGCAGCGCCGACCACGACCGCGGCGGTCTTCGTGCCGCCACCACCCGTCTGGAAGCTGACTGTGTAGATGCCGGAGTTGCTGTAGGTATGGGTCTTGGTGACTTTCGTGACAACTTGGGTGCAGCTCCCACTCGAGGCGTTCTGGTTACTGTTGCTTCCATCACCCCACGTGAGTGTGTACGCGGAACACGGAGAACCGATGTCGAAGGTGGCAGTCACCGTGAGCGGCGCATTGCCGGTTTTCGGTGTGACATCGAATTCGGTCGCTGTGGGCACGCTGTTCACCGTCACTTTTGCAGTCGCCATGACCGGCGGCTCTGGCTGTGCGCACACGGGAGTGGCGAAGAAGCAGGCGACGTATCCACTCAGTGTCGCGGTAAATGTCCCCGCCTTTTCGTACTTGTGCGATGCGCTTACGATGCCGCGTCCATCACAGGTGCCGTCTGCGCAATCCGGTATCGCGACGCTGAGCGGGCTCGACGTCGAGCCGTCTCCGAAGTTGATGATGTACTGCGTGTACTTGCTTGGGTTGGCAATGCGTCCTGAGAGGGAAACCTGAAGCGGGACCGTACCGCCCGAGGGCGTCGCGGTGAGCGTGTCCCCGCTCGTGCTGTCAGTACTCACGGTGACACTCACGGTGTCCTCTTGCGAGCCGCCTTTCGTCAGCCGTGCGGTATAGGTGCCAGCATTTTGGTAGGTGTGTTCAAGTGAGCATTTCATCGGGTACGAAAGTGCACAGACGTTGAGTGCACTCGAGTTGCCGTCGCCGAAGTCGATGCGGTAGTTGCCCGCGTCCCTCAGTGTCGCGAGGAACGAGACTTTGAGCGGCGCTTTGCCCGATGAAGGCGTCGCGGTGATGTTGCCATCAACGATGACGACATTGTTATCCTTCAGCCATTCGCGAATTCGCGCAGCATAGTCATTGGCGGCGGCGAAGCTTGCCCTGTTGGCAGCGACATAGGCACGTCCTTCGTATATAGCCTGCCGGTTCGAATCTGCTTTCGCTTTATCTCCCATGTCCGGCACGAGTCCCTGCACCTTTGCAGATGCGGATTCCGCGCTCGCCTTTGCGCTCTGGATACTCCCGAGCATGAGCTCAAGATAGGTGCGCATCGTTGTAACATTTTTCCCCGCAGCAGCAGCCTTGTCGACACGCGCCTTCAGAGAATCGTGCGTGGTCGTGAGCTTATCTGCGGTATACCGCGCACTCTCTGCGGTGATGAGTACGTTGAGCTTCGGTATCACGAGTCCGCGCACGCGGTAATTCTGCGAGATGCCGTTGACGAGCGGTTTAATCACCGCGATAGTGTCTGCGTCATCAATGCGCGCGCGCATATTAACGACATTTTGCCTGTTGAGCGAAATCTCAAAGGTAACTTGTGCGCGCAGGGCGGCAGGCAGGAGCGTGATGCCGCTGAGGCGCTCCTCAAGCGCGGCGAGTGCCGTCTTGTCTGCATCGGCGCGACTAAGGCCGCACGCGCGCCATTGGCTGAGTGTCCACGGCGCCGGATAGACGTCTCTGTCGCACTGCGATGCGGCATCAGTCACGAAAGGCATCGCCGTCGCGAGAAGTCCGAGGATGAGTGCCGCGAGCGTAGTGTGTTTGGCTGTGAATGTCATAGTGAATTGGATTGCTGATAATGATTATTCGAGGTCTGGTTCATAGCCTTCCGCATCGCCCGTGGTGATACTTTGGATAGTCGCGTCGAGGTGCGCATTGTAGTTGGTCGCCGCAGTACCTGCCTGATTGATCTGCGCGTCGACTGAGGATAGTGACTGTCCGCCTGAGCCGCAATTTTGCCCCATGGCTGTGCGGGTCTTCGGGCCGATACGGCCGAAGCCCGTCGATGCTTCATCGCCGGAGCTCACGACGCCGTACTGCACCTGCCAGCGCTTCACCGCCGCGACGGTGAGGTCGCCATAAAAGCCGGTGACGAGGCCTTCGGGATATATAGAGGAGTCCTGTGCAAGATACTTTTGGAGCACGGTCACTTCGCCGCCGGTTGTGGCGTCTTTCGCGCCTTTTCCGAAACTGCGCGCGAGCGTGGCGCAGACACTCGCTTGCGCCGGCAGTGATGAAGAGCCGCCTGCGGATGCGCCTGCCTTCATGGATTGGAGCTGGCCCATGAGCGAAGCGACTTGAGCCTGTAGGGATTCAAGCGTGACACCCGAGACCGAAAGAGGGGTGGCGAGCAGAGCAAGGCTGAGCCCACCGAATAACACTTTTTTATGCATGGTAATTACGCCAATAGTAATAAAGGAATTGTGGCACGAGGTGGCGCACATCGATAGCGCCATGTGTGGACAAATCAACTCATCGCACCTCCAAAACACCCGTGCGTGACGCCATGAGGGCGTTTTTGTACCCCCATGTTCCACGCTCACCCACCGTAAATTCCCAGAAATCGCCTTGCCGCAACACTCTGCACGTATCGAAAGCGCTCTGGCCGCACTCCGCGCCTGTGCCGGGGTATATGCTCTCTCCACCTGCCGTCACCCAGAGCTCACTGGACGAATTGTTTGTAAAACGCACGGTCTGCCCTGCTTCGAGCGCAAGCGTACTTGGCGCAAAACCGGAATCCGTGTAGGAGACGAGAAATTCAAAGCCCTCGCTCTCTTTGAGAGCGGCCTCTATCTCGGGCGTATACGGTGGAACAGACTCATCGGTCTGTACTGTTTCAGATGCCGTCCCCTCTTGTGCCCTCTCCGTAAGCGCGAGGAGCGTGACGGCGGCAATAACGAGGGCGATGAGGCCAGTCGCTACGTATATGTGCGGATATCGGGGCATATCTAGAGTTCTTCGAATTCGGGCGGCACGATGATGGTGACGCTCGCCTCAAAATCATTCTCGACTGAATCGGCGTCATAATCATCGCACACGATTGTATAGACACTCTGCTGGAGCAGCTCTCGCGTGAGGCGCGAGCCCGATGCGCCTGTCCACCGATCGCCATTGTCTGCCTGTACGGTGCACGACTCCGCATTGTCGACATCCCAAATCACTGTGGACCGCTCGTCTTTCGAGACGATAGCTGGTTGCGCGACAATCGGGTCCTCGTCGATACCCCCGCCCGAGCCGACTGGTGGTACCGTGCAGCTTGATTGGCCGGCGGTGCAGTACGTGGGTGCCGGACAGATGCGCACGGTCGAAGTCGCACAACTCGCATCGGTATAGAGGACGGTGTTGCCCGAGCATGAATAGAGCGGTACGCATATGACGCTCACCGTCGCGGGGCACTGAGCAGAGCCCCCCGTTCCTGTCGCCGTGCCGCCGTAGCTCGTCGTGCTTTGCGGGTAGACAGTGGCCGAGCCCGCAGTGTTTGGTGCAACGGAGCCGATTGTAGCGAGTGTGAACGATGTCGCGAATGTCGAATTCCACGAGACCAGTGCGGGCGAGCCGCGTACGACGGTGGAAGGCTGCGCCGTCACCGTACAGGAGGGCGGTGGGTCGGTTACCGTCACGGATGTCTGTGCGTATGTCGCCCACGCGCTGTAGTAGTGCGATGTCGCGCGCGCATAAAAGGTGTACGTGCCGGTGGATGATGGCGCAAAGACGTACGTCTTGGGCGACGGCGAGGTGGAGGCGGCGCGGCCGCTTCCGAGAGGCTGGTCGATATTTGCTGCTGTGAGCGTGTCGCCGGAATTCGCACTGAAGCTCGCCCGCACAATCGTCGATTGGCCCACGCGAATGGTCGGCGAATCGGCGGAAATCGACGCACTCGGTGCCATAGGAGCTGTCACGGTGAGCGCCGCGGTGCATGAACCCATGCCACCACTGCCCGTCGCGGTGCCAGTGTATGTCGTCGTTCTATCAGGCGCGACATTTGTCGATCCGGAGAGAAACACATATCCGATATTTGAGATGTGCAGCGTGGTCGCATCGGTCGACGACCAGCGGAGTCTCGTGCCCGAACCATAGGCAACAGAGGAGCGGTCGAGTGTAAGCGAACACGAAGGCGTTGGGGTGCGCTGGACGCCGAAGTCGTACGTCGTATTTGACCCGATAGTGATTGGTACGGAGTCGTCGGTCGTGCGTCGGTACCCGCTTGGCACTGTGTGCGATACCCGATACGTGCCCCCCTGCAACCCCGTGAATGAATAGGTGCCCGTGGAATTTGTCGTCGCGGAACCAACTGCGACACCGCTTGCCGTCGTGAGGACTACGGTCCTCGCCGCGAGGCGCTCTTCCGGAGAATCGACTCGTGTGTCACCGTCCGCGTCAACCCATACGACACCCGAGAGTGAGTAGGTCGGCGGCGGCTGGACTGTGCATGCACCATAAGCGTACGAGCCGGAGAGCGTCCCGTTGTCGCACCGGCGAGTCTGCGAGCTGCACGACGAATTGTAGGGCACAGACTGTTCGCGGTACGCCGTGACATTCTCCCCGTGTCGGACCACCTGTCCGTTGAACGTACAGTTCGCCGGATCGCCCACGGAGCAACTGCTGTATGCATATGTACCGGAGAGTGTGCCGTCGTTGCACGAGCGTACCTGCGAGCTGCACGACGAATTGTAGAGCACCGACGATTCACGGTACGCTGTCACGCTCTCGCCGTGGCGCACTGTCTTTCCGTTGAACGAGCAATTGTTGTACGGTACGCACCGGTCACCACTCCTCTTGTAGCCCTCATTGCACACATACTGGCACTTCCTCTCTCCGCAGGATGAGACGAGTACGGTCGATGTATCCGTGCTGAGATTGCGGTCGTCATTTGCGCACAGCGACGCTCGGGCGAAACCGCCGCCCGTGCACACTGCATCGCGAACCGTGACGGTGCGCGCGCAGGAGAATCCACCCATACTCGAGAGTGTGTAGGTCGTCGTTTGCGTCGGAGTGACCCGCCGCGAACCGTTCCCGACAACGGCTCCAATACTCGGAGTAATGCTGCCAAATATGAGACCCTGCGCGTCGGTTATCGTCCAACTGAGTGTTGTCGACTGACCCCGCACAATTGCCGAGTCGGAAGCGGTGAGGGTGCACGTGCAATCACCGGAAGTAAGTGGGTGCGGGTCTGATGGACATGAGGCAGGGACGATGGAGAGGCCCGAAGGTGACGCATCAGCAAAGTGCACCTCAACGGAGGAACGGGGCTCGGCCGTATTCGCGCGCTCTGCAAGGAATACGCCAAGAGCAACGAGCACTATCAAAAAAATCGCGGGTGCGAGCGGCTTGATGAGGGACACATTTTCAATTATTGCACGCGCCCTATCCACTCACGCGAGAAAATGCTGATAGGTGTGCAGAGGCGCGTGTTAGGCTGAGCGCATTACTCTTCATATATCTCCCATGGAACCCGCACATACAGTTCATATTTACTGGAAGCAGGGCATCACCGCACTTCTCCTTGGAGCAGTCGGGTTGTATCTCGCAAACGCCGCCGTCGAATACGTTCGCGGCTACGGTTTTATCGGCAGTGGACAGCCTTCGACCATCAGTGTCGAGGGGACGGGCGAGATTACGGTGACGCCCGACATCGCTACCTTCACCGCCGAGATACGCGGTTCGGGTGAGACCGAGCGGGTGGCACAAAGTGAGCTCAGTGCAAAGGAAAACGCTGCACTCACCTTCCTCCGTGCACAGGGTGTCATCGACAGCGACATCAAGACCGAAGGATATACGGTGTATCCCGTCGATGAGTCGTGGTACTACGACAGCCCGTACCCAAATCCGTTGCCGAGTGGACAGACTGGCTTCGAAGCGACAGAAACTATCACCGTCACTGTGCGCAATATCGTGCGGGCAGGAGAAATCGTCGGCGGCGTTGCCGAGAGGGGCGTCTCAATATACAACGTCACACTCGGGCTCGACGATGAGGAAGCGGTGCGCGCTGACGCGCAGGTAAAGGCCATCGCAAATGCGCGCGAAAAGGCGGAAAAAATTGCAGCCGGCCTCGGAGTGCGAGTGACGCGCGTCGTCAGTTTCTACGACAACAGCAACTACTACTACGAAGATGTCGCGATGCCCAGCTCCTATGCAGGCATGGCGGAAGGCGTGAGCTCAGTACCGAGAATACCGACGGGAGAACATACGGTCACCTCGAGCGTGACTGTCGAATACGAGATACGCTGACCAGCCTCCGAACAAAAGGCCCCACTTCTGGGGCCTTTTGTTATTTTCTGCTCACGATGATGTCCTCTTGGACATTCCGTGGCACCACGGAGTAGTGGCTGAATTCGAGGTTTGGAACGCCGCGACCTTCGGTGAGTGAACGCAGCTGGGTGGTGAAGCCGAAGAGCTCGGAGAGCGGGACCTTCGCGGTGATAACACGCGCCTGCCCTCGTTCGCCCATCGCTTCGATGGTGCCGCGCTTGCTGTTGATCATACCGGTCACATCGCCCATGAACTTCTCGGGGACGACGACCTCCAATTTCATAATCGGTTCGAGGATGACAGGCTTGGCTTTCTGCGCAGCATCCTGAAACGCATTGATTGCCGCGAGCTTGAAAGCGATTTCGGACGAGTCGACATCGTGATACGAGCCGTCGTAGAGATCGACTGAAACGTCGACCATCGGGAAGCCCGCGAGCACGCCGCGCTCCATCGCCTCTTTGAGGCCTTTCTTCACCGGCTGGATGTACTCCTGCGGGATGACGCCACCTTTTATACTGTTGACGAATTCGAAATGGTCTTCGCGGTCGACATTGTTCTTGACCTTCCCACCCTCCACGACCGGTTCGAGTGGCTTCATCCGTATCTTCACGTGACCGTACTGGCCGCGACCGCCGGTCTGCTTGATGTGTTTGTACTCGACGTCAGCCGTGCCCGTAATCGTCTCGCGGTATGCGACCTGCGGTTTGCCTGTCGTCGCTTCGACACCGAATTCACGTTTCATGCGGTCAACGATGATGTCGAGGTGAAGCTCACCCATGCCCGAGATAATGGTCTCGAGTGTTTCGGGATCCGAGGTCACGCGGAATGTAGGGTCTTCATCGGAGAGCTTGGAGAGTGCCACGCCCATTTTTTCCTGATCCGCTTTCGTCTTCGGCTCGACACGCATCGAGACGACCGGTTCGGGGAAGACAATGGATTCAAGTACGATGGGATAATCGGCGACGCAGAGCGTGTGCCCAATTTTCACCTCTTTCATACCGACGACTGCCGCTATCTCACCGGCATACACGCTCTTTATCTCCTCGCGCTTGTCTGCCTGCAGGCGCACCATGCGTCCGATGCGTTCTTTCTTGTTGTTGGCGGCATTGTAGACGGTGTCGCCGGTGTTGATGGTGCCCGAGTATACGCGGAAAAAAGTGAGCGCGCCGACGAACGGGTCCGTCTGCAATTTGAACACAAGTGCGGCGAACGGCGTCTCGTCGGATGCAGGTCGTTCTTCTTCGAGACCGGTGTCGGGATTCATGCCCTTGGTCACCGGCAAATCGAGCGGCGAGGGTAGGAAATCGACGACCGCATCGAGGACGAGCTGTACGCCTTTGTTCTTGAGCGAACTGCCCGTGAGGACGGGAAAAATTTTGTTGGCGATGACGCCTTTCCTGAGCGTCTTTTTGAGCGTATCGAGCGGAATCTCTTTGCCATCGAGGAAATCACTCATCACCGCGTCATCGTTCTCGACGATGCGCTCCACAAGCTCGGCACGGTACTTTTCCGCATCCGCTTTCATGTTTTCGGGAATCTCTCCTGCGACAACTTCTTTGCCCATCTCACCTTCGAAGTGGTATGACTTCATTGATAGAAGGTCGATGACGCCCTCAAACTTGTCCTCAAGACCGATGGGGAGCTGCAGACGCACCGCTTGGGACGAGAGACGGTCCAAGATGCTTGCATACGATTTCTCAAAACTCGCGCCAGTGCGGTCGAGCTTGTTGATGTAACAAATGCGCGGCACCTCGGCTTCTTCGGCGTAGCGCCAATTGGTCTCAGATTGCGGCTCGACGCCCGCGACGCCGTCAAATACGACGACCGCGCCGTCGAGGACACGCATTGAACGCTTCACTTCCGAGGTGAAGTCGATGTGTCCTGGAGTGTCGATGATGTTGAACCGGTGTTTGTGTGATGTGTCGGCACCGTAATACGTCGGATTCCAAAAGCATGTGATAGCTGCGGCGGTGATGGTGATGCCGCGCTCGCGCTCCTGCTCCATCCAGTCCGTCACGGTGTCCCCTTCGTGCACCTCCCCTATTTTGTGACTCTCGCCGGTGTAGTAGAGGATGCGCTCGGATGTGGTCGTTTTACCCGCATCAACGTGCGCCACTATCCCGAAATTTCTCACCTTCTCTAACGGATAATCTCTAGCCATACATTTTGATGTTTATCGATTCCGAAGCATGCCCCGTAGGAAGTGCGTAGCACTTTCCTTCGGGGTTGCGGACTTTTTCGAGTGGGTAATCACGTGCCATATCGAATCAGGGTATAGGGATTGGGGTTTAGGTTGTAGAAGAGTTCAAAAAAAGAAACGCCCGAGGCGTTGGACTAATGTATAGGAAATCGCTGCAAAAAGCAAAGGCCGGACGTCGCAGTCCGGCCCCATCTCGCTATTCACCGCGAGCCAAGCTCTCCTCGTCGAAGCTCTGCGCCGTGAAGACGACAGCGCAGAGGACCGTCGCCCCGCAGAGAAACGAGCTCACGCTGTACGCGTCGTGCAGATGGGCGAGGTTCCGGAGCAGGATGAGCTCCCCGAGCTTTGCAGCGTGCGGCGCGTAGAGCGTGCCGAAGGACACCGACGAGACCAGCATCACGCAGTACTGTGCGCGCCCCTTCGGCCACAGGTCCGCGGCATAAAAGATGCACCGTGCGAATGTCGTCGCAAAAAGGTAGAGCGGGAACTGCACGAAACCTATCGCCGTAGCGAGTTCCTGCCAGATAGCGTATTTCGGGTACATCGCCGCGGCGAGTCCCGACAGCTCGGTAATCGTCATGGGACTCTCCCAGTGGTTCTCGCTGCACAATATCCCCCCGCTTTACTTTCGCAAAGGCGGCATCTATAGTCGCCAAAGCATCAGGGAGGTAGCGATGCAAGAACACGCATTGACTGGAACTCTACGCTTCCGAGGGTTCAACTCCTCCCTCATCGTCCTTGACGACGAGAGTGAGGTGCCGCTCGAACACCTATTCGATTCATTGTTCGAGCGCCTCGATGGGAGACCCTCGAAGCACACGTACCTCGAGGGAATCGTGCCAACAACCGCATTGGTGGTCGATGAATCGTCCATCTACTATTTCGACCGTGAAAGCGGGTGGCTTATTGACCGCGGCCGTGACGGTAGGAAAACGTACAATATGTACGGAATTCTGCGAACCGATTTTTCTCTCCGCCACGGAAAGCGCGTCACCGTGACCTTTACGGAGGAGGGCGTCACGATTGCCGGCGAATGCCGCTAACGACCAAACTACTCCGAAAACGAAGGCCCCGCCACGCGGGGCCTCACCTTTTGGGGCGGCAGCGCATCGCTTGACAAGAAAAAGCGAGCATGATAGAGTTGTGAAATCAATAAGCGCTGATCCAGGGAAGTAGGGATCGAGCTTTTCCACTCCAGTACTCATTGATACCCGCACCCCTCAAAAGGAGCAGGCATTAGTCAACAATTCTACTTGCTACATATGCAAACAGGAACTATCGCCCGTCTCACTGAGAATGGTTTCGGGTTCATCTCTCGCGAAGGGGAGGCAAAAGATCTCTTTTTCCACTCCAACGAGCTCGTCAACGTCAAGTTCGACGAACTGCGCGAAGGTGACAAGCTGAGCTTTGAAGTTGCCGAGAGCCCGAAAGGTCTCAACGCGGTCAAGGTCAGCCGCGCCTAAATCTAGGCACAAAAGCCCCCACCGAAAGGTGGGGGCTTTTGCATTTCAGCAAAACTTTCCGCCTGACTCCCGCCGTATCGCAAGTACTCTACGAAGCGCATATATCATCAAAGCGTGAGTCCGCGGGTTTAAACTGCGTAGTCGAAAAATCGCTTCAAAAAAGCAAGGCCCCGGCGTCAGTCGGGGCTTCACTCGATTCCTTATCGACGTTGCGGACGGGACGGCGTACATGCAACGGCAATAATAACGCCCACGAACAGAACGCCGCCCCACATAAAAACACCCATCGGCACGTTCCTTCTCGGCAGACGTGTTCAGCTGCATGAAGCGTAATACACTTTTTCGTAGTCAAAGACACTCCGGTGGATAACATTCGAACACTCCTACCATTCGACCGGCTTCTCGCCGTTGGGAGGTGAAGCCTCCCAACAATTACCGAGTTGAGTCGGGTCTATCGTTCTTCTTTCCAAAGAGCGCGTGCGCCACGAGAATGAGTCCGAGCGGGTATGTGATGAAACTCAACATAAACGCCATAACTTTCGCGACATAGAGCCAGTCGCCCACGGTACTCGCAAGTGGCGACAAATCACCGTGAGGATCACACCCCACCATTGCTGCCCCGCCGTCGCAGCCAAGTACATACGCAAACAACTGAAGCACGAGAAATATCGGCAGTGTCGAAAAGCATATGACGGCCGCTACCCAAGTCGATCTCACGAGACGATTCTACCACTCTATCGGTCCGATACCGTGTTCCTGCAAATACGTGTTGGTTTTTGAAAATGGCTTGCTGCCAAAGAAGCCATTGTACGCGGAGAATGGCGACGGATGCGGACTTTCGATAACGAAGTGTTTTGCTCTATCGATATGCGCACCTTTTTGCTTGGCGTAATTGCCCCACAAGATAAATACGAGGTGTTCGCGCTCGTCGTTCAACTTTTTTATCACCGCATCGGTGAATTGCTCCCACCCCCTGCCCTGATGCGAGCCGGCGCTCCTCGCGCTCACGGTGAGCGTCGCATTTAAGAGGAGTACGCCCTGTTTCGCCCATCGCAGAAGGTCCGGGTCATGGCTTACCGGATGTCCCACGTCGCTCTCCAATTCTTTGAAAATATTTTGTAGCGACGGCGGCGGGCGCACATCTGGATTCACCGCAAAGCAGAGGCCATTGGCCTGCCCCGCCCCGTGATACGGGTCCTGTCCGAGGATAACGACTTTCACAGAATCAAACGGCGTTTCGTCGAAGCAGCGGAACACATGTTTCGGATGCGGGTATACCGTATTTTTTTGGTATTCCTCACGCACGAATTGTGAGAGATTTTTGAAGTAATCTTGCTCAAATTCGTCCGCAAGATGCGCCTTCCAGCTCTCCGCTATCTTCACGTCGGTCATGGCGCCATCCTAGCAAACCGCTCGACACAATCGTGGCCGTGCTATATAACATCGCGAGGACAATTTCGTCCCGTAACAGCCATTGGGTGTAACCCCGAGGGGGAAAGATGCGTGAAATCGTTGTTCCGAAAGGTGACCGCGGTAGTTTTGTGAAAAAGTCGAGCTACAACGCTCGAGAGCTCCGTGAATCGGCAGATGGCAAATGGGGCGAGGCGCCTCCTCTTCCCGCTGACTACATGCATCTGGTCGAGCGCGTTACCGAGATTCGCGAGACGGGCGGCCCAAAGGGTCTCGGCTATGTTCGATCGGAGCTTGACCTTAACGCGGGGCTCTGGTTCTTCCTTTGCCATTTCAAAGGGGATCCGGTGATGCCCGGCCTGCTCGGAATCGACGCCCTGATGCAAACGCTCGGGTTCTACATCGGGTGGCGCGGTGCCCTCGGCCGAGGGCGCGCCATGGGGCTGGGCGGCGTTCAATTCCTGCATGAAGTACCGCCGACGGCGAAAAGGATCAACTATGAGGTCGACATCACCCGCTTCGTTCCAACCCGAAAAGGATGGTTCGCGGAGGGCGACGGTCGCGTCTTGCTGGACAACAATGTCATCTATGTGGCGCTCGACATGAAAACCTGTGTGCTCCCGCCCGAGGTGCGTACAGTGTAGCGCCTGAACAAAATCGCGGCCGACGGATTTCCGACGGCCGCGCATCTTTTTGTCCGAGTTCTCGCTCACCAGCAACAATAGTAGGTCCAGCCGTAGTTGTAGTAATAAGGCTGCGGGTAGTAGTAGCGCGGCTGCGCATAGTAGAAGCGTGGATACGACCGGTGGTAGTAATTGCGGTACGTGTACCGCGGCGGAGCTTGCCGCCGATAGTTCCAGTGCTGCTGTGAGTAGCCCTGATTGCCACCCCATTGCCTACGCCCATAGTACTGGGCCTCGGCAGGTGCGACGGTTGAAAGCGCGAGCGCGATGAGCGCGAGCGCCGAAAGAGCGAATCGATGCATGGGTCACCTCATATCGGCATCGAATTGGAGCAGATGCCTGCTGCTCACAGTATGTAGCGCCCGATGAGCACACGATGAAATGTGTCGCGGTGGTGT
>DATECE010000032.1:0-2078 GCA_036516595.1 Minisyncoccota bacterium
CTGTCAAAATCTTTATTCTCTATCTGACGTTCGGGCTCTAGAATAGCCTCTCCGTTCAGGCTGACAGCTCCGCTTGTCAGAAATTGTTTGGCCTCGCGCTTTGAACTGGCGAGCTTGGACTCCACCAGTACGTCCACAATACTCGCCTCAATTTGAACGTTGCATGAAGGAGCGGCAGTGCCCACGCCAGTGAGCTCTTCATCCGAAAGCGAGCTGAGTGGCATGTCACCGAAAAGTGCGTCGGTCACCTTTTCCGCCGTCGAGGCAGCCCCGTCCCCGTGCACAATGGTCGTGACCGAGCGCGCGAGCAGTCTTTGCGCATGTCGAGCAGCCGCGTCGCGCCGGTGCAGCTCAAGCGCAGCCTCAATCTCCTCTTTCGAGAGGAGCGTCAGCTTGAGTAGAAGTTCCTCGACAGCATCGTCCTCAATATTGAGCAAGAATTGGTACATCTGGAAAGGCGATGTCTTTGCTGCGTCGAGCCATATAGCACCGCTCTCGCTCTTGCCAAATTTTTTGCCAGTCGATTTGTTGACGACGAGCGGCCACGTGAGTGCGTACACTTCCTTACCTGATTTTCTCTTGATGAACTCGACGCCTGCAAGGATGTTGCTCCACTGGTCCGAGCCGCCGACCTGTACATCGCAATTGTACTCCTCATTCAAATGCAAGTAATCATAGCCCTGCAGTAGCGAGTAACTGAATTCAGTAAACGAGATGGGTGACTCTTTTTTCAAACGCTCACTGACGATGTCCTTCTTTATCATCGCGTTCACGGTGAAATACTTACCGACATCTCGCAAAAATTCGAGGAGTTTCAATTCGTGCAGCCACGTGGCGTTATTTTCTTCTATAAAATCGCTACTGCCGAATACCGTGCGTATTTGCGAGGCGACCGCGGCTGAGTTGCGTGCGATAGTCTCCTCGTCCAGAAGGTTTCGCTCCTCGCTCTTGCCACCGGGGTCCCCTATCATGCCTGTCCCGCCGCCAGTGAGGAGTATGATTTTGTGACCGTCTTCGAGAAAACGTCGGAGGACAAGCAGGCCGACCAGATTTCCAATATGGAGCGAATCGGCGCTCGGATCGATGCCGAGATAGACGGTCCGTTTGGGGCCGTCTGTTATGAGAGAGAGATTTTCGGATGAGAACTGGTGTACGTAGCCGCGCTCCTGCAGTGTCTCGGAAAGCTTCGCCATTGCGCAAAATATACCACACAAGAGTGCGGGGCCGCCGGCGCTAATTGCCAGCGACCCCATCGTCGGGAGGATACTGCACCGTTCAGCACGATGCTTATTCACATTGCCATGCATCCTACCGCGTGTCTCATTCTTCTGTGGATAACTGATCCGTTGAAAAACGTTTAGCCTCTCTCGCCCGCACTTCGCTCTCATCCATCCCGAAATGGTGCGCGAACTCATGCCACACCGTGTCCGCTACGATGCGCCGCACATGCTCGTGATATTCGGCGGGAGGCGCGTCGAGAGCACACTCCTCATCCGCCATTTCGAGCGTTGGCAGCATGTAAATCGTTATCGTGTCTGGCAGAGTGCCTCCGACTCCGTACAAATCACCGCGCTCCGAGAGGGGCACGCCTTTGTAGAGACCAAGCAGAGTCTCCTCGTCGTGAAGACCCTGCAGGCGTCTGTCCTCATCAGAGGGTACGAGCTCAACCAGTAGCGCGACGTTCTGTATTTTATTACGCACCCACTCTGGCAATTTCTCAAAGCCTTCGCCGACCAGTCGCTCAAATTCTCCTTTTTGCATACATCAAGTGCCGCTTCCGCTTACCAACTCCGCAAAACGTTTCCGCACCTTCAGAAGTTTGGGCTCTATGATGAGCTCACAGTACGGCGCGCCGGCATTTTGTTTATAGTAGTCCCTATGATATGTCTCTGCGGGATAAAACGCGCCCAACTTCTCGACCTGCGTGACGACGCGCATACCGTCTTTCAGTGATTCATTTACGTCGACTATCATTTTCTCCGCCGCAACTTTCTCTTCGGGGGTCTGGTATAGGACGACGGAGCGATACTGCTCGCCCACATCATTGCCCTGACGATTCGGCGTCGTGGGGTCATGCG
>DATECE010000033.1:0-3547 GCA_036516595.1 Minisyncoccota bacterium
GGAGATTCCTTCTCCATAGAGCATGTCGAATTCCGTTTGGCGGAACGGGGCTGCCACCTTGTTTTTCACGATTTTGACGCGGTGTCTGCCGCCGACCGTTTCTTCACCCTTCTTTATCTGTGCAATGCGGCGGATATCGATGCGCACCGATGTATAGAATTTAAGTGCTTTGCCACCCGGCGTCGTTTCGGGATTGCCAAACATGACGCCTATCTGCATGCGGATTTGATTGATGAAAATGATAACCGTCTTTGTCTTCGAGACGATAGCGGTCAGTTTGCGGAGTGCTTGCGACATAAGACGAGCCTGCTTTCCCACGTGACTCTGACCCATGTCGCCCTCAATCTCGTCTTTCGGTGTGAGTGCAGCGACCGAGTCGATTACGATGACGTCTATTTTTCCGCTGCGCACCAGCGACTCCACAATCTCGAGCGCCTGCTCGCCGGTGTCTGGCTGGGAAACAAGCAGTGTTGAGATGTCGACGCCAATCTTTTTTGCATACTCGGGATCGAGCGCGTGTTCGGCATCGATGAATGCACAGATACCTCCGCCCTTCTGTGCTTCGGCGATAGCGTGCAGAGAGAGCGTGGTCTTTCCGGAGGACTCTGGCCCGAAGACCTCGATGATGCGACCGCGCGGCAGTCCGCCGATGCCGAGTGCCCAATCGATGCCGATGGAGCCGGTAGGGATGGCATTCACATCCACTTTCGGCGTGGCTCCCAGCATCATGATGCTGTCGTCTCCGAACTTCGTCTTTATTTCAGAAATCGCCCGCTCGATGTCTTTATCGGAGCCGTCTGATTTCGGGGCTGCCTTTGGTTTTTTCGCGAACGCCATAGGGGAATGTATGGAGTATGGGGTATGGAGTAGGCTCCGGCAAGGGGACAACTTACACCGTTACGGCGCGGTCGAAGTGGCCGTCGAGGAAGCATTGGATGCGGGGCTCTCCGGTGAATTTTGTGCCTCAAGTTCGCCTGTAAAGACGATTTGCACGACCTCTTGACGCGTTCGGCCGTATTTGTCGATTGCATCGAGCACAATGCGGTTGAGGCCGGGTGCGAGCAGATACGGCTCCTCAAACATACCCTCTTCAGTTACTGCAATCGGCTTGCCGTTCATGCGTAGCTCCGCGATGCGCTCCGCGCGCCCTTTGATAAGTACAAACCGGTCGTGTACTTCCGTCGTGCCGGAAGGCACGGCGATGCGGGGGCCGGAGAGAAGCCCCCGTGCTTCGAAGTACCCGTACCCGATGAGAAGAATGAAAAAAATTACGAGCGCGTATCGCGTGAGCCTGCTGTCTCGGTAGGGAAGCATACACTATACGCGCTCGACTTCCTCGTCATTTGTATCGTCTTCACTCGCCCCTGCAGCGAGTTCATCTGCGTTTCCCGCGCCGATGACCTCGCGCGGCTTCGCGCCGTCTCCCGGCCCAATGACACCACGTTCTTCGAGCAGATCCACGAGCCGTGCCGCACGTGCGTAGCCGACGCCGAGCTTGCGTTGGAGATAGGAGGTCGATGCTTTGCCCGCTTCGATGACAGTGCGCTTCGCTTCACCGTAGAGTTCGTCGTCATCTTCTCCACCGCTCATCGAAGCGAAAATCGCGTCTGTACCGCCGCCTGTCTTTGTGTTATCGGTAAAATCAATCTCACTTTGGAGTGTCCCCTCATTCGATTTCGCAATATATGCGACCACGCGCTTGACCTCCGTCTCCGAAATGTACGGAGCTTGTATGCGCCTCGGCTTACTCATTTCACCCGAGAGGAAGAGCATGTCGCCCGAGCCGAGCAGCTTTTCGGCGCCGCCAGTATCGAGGATGGTGCGCGAATCAATGCCGCTCGCGACTTGGAGCGCGACGCGAGCGGGGATGTTGGCTTTAATGAGCCCAGTGATGACTTTGACCGACGGCCGCTGAGTCGAGAGAATAAGGTGGATTCCCACCGCGCGGCTCATCTGTGCGAGTCGGACGATGCCGCCTTCGAGTTCACGGGGGTACGTCGACATAATGTCTGCCAGCTCGTCGATGATGAGGACGATGTATGGCATAGCCTCAGGCATCGGGACGTCATCTGCGCCCTTTCCTCCAGAGGAGGATCGGCCTCCGGCGGATTCCAGCGCCGGCTTGACGATGTTCTCGTGGTACGAAGATATGTCACGTACGCGCTCGGTCTCGAGGATGTTGTAGCGTCTTTCCATCTCCTTCGCGAGCCATTTGAGCGCGAGGATTGCCTTCTTCGGGTCGGTGATAACGGGCGTGAGTAGGTGGGGAATCGAGTTGTAGAGGGTGAGCTCGACCCGTTTCGGGTCGACCATGATGAATCGCAGGCGTTCAGGCCCACATCGGTAGAGCAGCGAGACGATGAAATCGTGGATGGCAACCGACTTGCCTGCGCCGGTGGTGCCCGCGACCAGTATGTGCGGCATGCGCGCAAGGTCCGCAAAATGCGGCTGGCCGGTAATCGAGCGGCCAAGCGTTATGAGAAGCGGCTTCTCCGAGTTGACGAATTGTTCGTCGGCAACGAGCGGCGCGAGGCCGAGCGTGGTGCGCGCGATGTTGGGCACTTCGATGCCGACCAATGCTTTGCCGGGGATGGGCGCTTCTATGCGGACAGGGGAGGCAGCGAGCGCAAGCTCAAGATTGCTGAGGAGCGCGACGATTTTCGAGAGTCGCACGCCCTCCGCCGGTTTCATCGCGTAGCGCGTGACTGTCGGGCCGATAGACGCCTCGTCCATCTCGACCTGTATGCCGAAATTCTGCAGCGTGCGTTTGATGATGTTCATGTTGGCTTTCACATCACCGACTTCGGGCTTGCCTTTATTTTTCGAGAGGAGCGAAGCGGGAGGCGGCGTGTAGGTACTGCCGGTTGCCGCGATGATGGGGAAGCCTTCCTCACCGCTCTTTGATTCTCTTGATTCAAAAGTCTTCACTGACGCCTCCCTCTCGGCTTCTGGCTCCGGTTCGGATTCTTCCTCGGACTCATCTTCCGGCAGCCCGACGACCAGCACATCGTCAATCGATGTGTCCATAGGCTCCGATTCTGCCGAAGCGAGCGTGCGCAGACGTTCCCACAGCGCGCCGAGGTTGATATCAAACGCAATGATGAGTGCCGCTACGATGAATGCAGCGAGGAAAACAACGGTTGCGATAGTGTCGATTGCGCCGACCATGGGGTCGGCAACGGCGGCACCGAGAATGCCCGCGGAGCTTGGGAAGGCGATGTCGATGAGACCGAGGCTCGAGAGAAGGAAAATCGCCATCGCGACGAGCGGTATCCATCCCACGGATCTCTCAAGGGAGCGGAAGATGAGAACTGCGACAAGTATGAGTGAGAGCGGGAGGAGCATATACCCGACGCCAAGGACCCATGAGAGCGTCTCATAGAGGAGAGCGCCGGCGACGCCACCAACGCCGATACCAGCCAAAATAAGAAAGCCTGCAAAGGCGACAAAGAGAATCGCGAAGACACCTCGGAGTGCTTCCGAACTCACCATCTGTAGTGCACCGTTCTCTTCTTCGTTCTTTCGTTTACCGTTTTTCCGCCTTTCT
>DATECE010000034.1:0-14467 GCA_036516595.1 Minisyncoccota bacterium
TCCCGCCCGTCGCTGTTAATCGTCACGGGGTTCCACCTTTGCACGAGCACGTGACGTTTGTATTTTTTGCTTCTACGGGAAAGCCCGATGTGGTACCGGAGCGGGAGGAGGATGAATGGCGCTGGTGTACAAAGGATAATCTTGCGCAGATGGATTTGCGGCCGAATATCCGAGCGTATGCAGAAGCCGCGCTCGACGCGCTCGCTTCATCTGACGAGGATAGCGAGTGAAATGAAAGTGTAATCACATTCATTTCCGAGCGACGCAGTCAGCAAAGGTTAAAAGCCCCGCGGCTTGCCGCGGAGACAAGCGGGCGAAGTCAGGCTTCGCCCGCTTGGGACCTAGGGCGTGCCCTAGGGGTTTGACACCTTTCATAATGTGCATTACAGGCATTGCGCTAGATGGAGTGCATGCGACAATTGCCCCATGTACCACTTCTCCCGCATTGCACTCTTCGTCTTCGTAGCACTTTTTACACTCGTACCGCATCAGACGCTCGCACAGACGAACGCTGAATTGCAGACGCGCATTCAGGCGCTGCTTACGCAAATAGCACAGCTGCAAGCGCAGCTCGGCCTCCCTGTGACCACCACTCCAGCGACACCTTCGACGAGTGCACCGAGCGTGCCCGCGCAAGCGTCATGCCCGCAAATCAACCGCATTCTAAAGCCGGGGATGGAAGGAGCGGATGTGAGCGCACTCCAGCGTTTTCTTACAGCAGACAGAAGTGTCTACCCTGAGGGACTCATCACAGGGTATTACGGGTCACTCACCGTGGTGGCGGTCCAGCGTTGGCAGGCAAAAAACGGGATAGCGTCTTCAGGCGCGCCCGATACGACAGGGTTCGGACAGGTTGGTCCCCGCACTGCCGCCGCGATGAGCGCGGCGTGCATCCTCGGCGGCCCCGTGGCGAGCGGTTTTATGGAAGTGCATCCAATCTCGGGAACCGCGCCACTCACGGTCTCGGTGAAAGTCACTGTCAATACGTTGAAATCGTGCGAGCCATCAGTGTACTCTCTCTCATGGGGCGATGCGGCAGCGGCGCAAAACATCACCGTAGCGGCAGGCGCATGCGATCAACTCCAGCGGACGTACACGCATCTTTACACCTACGGTGGCACATACGTCGTCCGCCTTGCGTCTGGCCCGCACCAATCGACCGCTTCGGTCGTGGTGAGCGGCCCGAGCGCGCCTTCGACGACGAGTGCACTGCCTGTAGATAAGATAGACGCATCGGTTACCTCCGGCGCTGCGCCGCTCACCGTGCGATTCACCGGTGTCCTCACGACAAAAAA
This sequence comes from Minisyncoccota bacterium, assembly GCA_036516595.1. Taxonomy (GTDB): domain Bacteria; phylum Patescibacteriota; class Minisyncoccia; order Phycocordibacterales; family UBA2100; genus UBA10103. The sequence continues at coordinate 1,296 of DATECE010000034.1, forward strand.
TGGCGCATGGAGAGCGGGGGAAAATACCTTCAGTACGCTTGATTTCGGAGACGGGACGAGCGTGCGCCTCGCGCTTCCTCGAGAGCCCAACACCGCGCAATCGTTCACCGTTGATCATACGTATGTGCAAAGCGGCACCGTGCGGGCCACGCTCTATCAGGGCCCTCAGGGCTCCGCGCTCGTCGGCCAGCCGATATCGATTACGATAAGCGCCGGCTCTGCCTCTTTGCCTGCACAGAAATTCGAAGCCTCGCCGCAGAGCGGCAGGGCGCCATACACGGTTACGTTCACCGGTGTCGTCAATTCTGACAACGACGCGTGGTGTTCGGCGGGATGTTCGAACACACTTGATTTCGGCGACAACACGTCAGTACAAGTCCCGCTTCCGGCAAATCAAAACTCCGCGCAATCGTTTACCGTCCAGCACACGTACGTGGCAGCGGGCACGTATTCTGCGAGGCTCTATCAAGGGAGTGCGGGCGACGCTCTCATTGGTTCCGCAATCACGATATCTGTCGAGGCGTCGGAGGCCTCTCTCCCTCAGCAGAGCATGAGCGCCTCGCCACAAAGTGGCACAGCACCGCTTCTCGTACGCTTCAGTGGCACAGTAACGGGAGCAAGCAAAGGATGGTGTGCGGGCGGATGTGCATCAACGCTCGATTACGGCGACGGCACATCCGCAGAAGTTCCGCTCCCACCATCCGCGACAGGAGTGAACACGTTCTCAGTCGAACATACATACACTACAGGCGGGACGTACACGGCGACACTCTATCAGGACGCGAAGGGTGATGGATATACACCTGTCGGCTCAGTCACGGTGCAAGTGGCGGCCGATCCTGTGAGCTCGTACCAATACGGGACGATGGAAGTCTCGGTCGTGAGCGGGCGGACCATCTCGGTTCGCTTCGATATTCCGACGGACTGCACCGCATACGAGCTCTCGTGGGGCGACGGAAGGGATACACGTCAGCAGTCGCAAAGTTCATCGTGCGCACAGTTCGCAAGTACCAAGTCGTTCTCGCATGAATACACGAGCGGGGGGATGTATTCGGTCACGCTCCGGCGCGGACCCTCACTCACGCGCACCGATACTGCGACTATTTCTGTCTCCAATTAGTTATTCCGCATGCAGGTCACGGGCAAGCACGGAGGCGCGTGCCGCGAGTTCCGGATATTCGGCGAGCGTGCGATCACGCGTCACGAGCGCGACAGCTTCTTCCCGCGCGGCTTGAATAAGCTTCACGTTTTTGAGCGCTTCCATACCGAGGTCCGATACGCCCCACTGCTTGCGACCGAGGAGGTCTCCGGCACCGCGGTTTGCAAGATCGGCTTCCGCGAGCTTGAAGCCATCATCGCTCGCTTCGAGTGCCCGCAGCCGCTTCAGTGACGTCTCGCTCTTCGTCTCCGGCATGAGAAAGCAAAACGGTGGGTGCGATGAGCGCATCACGCGGCCGCGGAGTTGATGGAGTTGGGAAAGGCCAAAGCGCTCAGGTCCTTCGATGACGATGACGGTCGCATTCGGGACATTGACGCCGACTTCGACGACCGATGTGGAGACGAGCACATCGATTTTGCCCTCAGCGAACTCCCTCATCACGCTTTCTTTGGTGGGCTTTCCGCCAGAGGCGGACCCGCCTTTGGCGGGCATTGAGCCGTGCAGGAGACCGACTCTGTATTCGTGAAATACGTCCGCTTGTAAACGCTTTGCCTCAGCTTTGGCTGAGCGTGTCTGTACCGCATTGAATTTTGCGGGATCGGGCTCATCGATACGAGGGCAGATGACGTATGCCTGTCTCCCTTTTGTGAGTTCAAGCCGCACACGATCATATGCGCGCTCGCGGTCCGACGGCTTCACGAGTTCGGTACTCACTTTCGCGCGCCCCGGCGGAAGTTCGTCGAGGAGCGAGATGTCGAGGTCGCCGTAGATAGTGAGGGCGAGTGTGCGGGGGATGGGTGTCGCGGTCATCGAAAGAAAATGCGGCATTGAATCGCCTTTGCGAGCGAGCGCGCTGCGCTGACGCGTACCGAACCGGTGCTGTTCGTCGACGATGGCATACGCGAGATGTTTGAATTTCACCGACTTCTGAATAAGCGCATGAGTCCCGACGACCATTGCAATCTCACCGCCAGCGACCCACTTCAGAAATTGCGCGCGCGAGATGTCGGTCGCAGCACCTCGCTTCACCTTCGACGGGAATTTCTTGCAACCGCTTCCCGTGATGAGCCCGATATTGATGGGGAGTGCCCCGAAGTATTCGATAAACGATTGGAAATGTTGGCCCGCGAGTATCTCGGTCGGCGCCATGTACGCGACTTGCAGGGTACCGCTTGTCCTCTCGGGCGGCCGCGAATGTACGACTGCATAGGAGGTTGCGGCGGCGACGAGCGTCTTTCCGGCACCGACATCGCCCTCGAGGAGCCGCGCCATCGGAGTGCCTTTTCCGAAATCGCCGATGATGTCATTGATAGCTCGCACTTGTGCAGATGTCGGGGTGATGGGCAGTGTCTCAAGAAAACGTCGCACGTGTTCTTCTGCGTCGAGGATGGGGAAGGCAGCCTGTGTGTCATTTTCTGCTCGCTCCTGTGCCCGCGCAATCTGCAGAGCGAAAATCTCTTCGAATGCGAAGCGCTTGCGCGCGGCTTCGGCGTGCGCCTCTTTTTCAGGTACATGAATGTAGTGGAGTGCGCTTGCGATGTCGGGCAGGTGGTAGCGGGCACGCACGTCATCGGGGATGGGGTCCGGCACCATTTTGTGAGCCTCAGCTTCGAAGACTTTTTTGAGCGCGTGATAGAACCACAGACTCGTAATGCCACGACTTTCTGGATACACGGGGAAGAGTGCGCCGGAATCTTGACCCTCGAAGAGTCCATCGGACACGGCGCCGGGAGGGAGAATCTCGACCTCAGGATTCGCGATGTACGGTTTGCTCGCGCTCCCACCCACTGTGCCCGTGAGTTTGACAGCTGCCCCCTCAGGAATATATGAGGCGATGTAGGGCTGGTTGAACCACATGAGCTGAACGACTCCCGAGCTGTCCTCGAATTTTCCGACGGTTGCAGTCCGGCGGCTTTTCCATAGACGCTTCGCCTTCAACTTTGAAACCGAACCGATAAGTGTCACCTTTTGGCCTGACACGAGTGCAGAGGCGCGCGCGGACGCGCCAGCCCGTTCGTACCGCGACGGGAAGTGTCGAAGCAAACTTTTTATATCGGTGACACCGAGTTTTTTGAGGGCCGTCGTCTGCACGCTGGTGAGGCGGAAATGTGCGTCGAGTGCATCCGAAGGCTGCATGCCGGTCAGTATACCCCGTGAGATATTTCGACATTCTTCTTCATTTGCCCGTTCCTGCGAGACATACAATGTGCAGCTCGCTCCTTCCGCGCGTTATCCCACGAGGGTATACCGCCCGCTATTCACAGCCGTGTGGCGGAGGCCCTTGCGCCGCGGCCTGCCCTAGGTACCATATGCGAGCATAATTATAAGAATAGGCGTTTTGGACCATGATGTTCAGTGACGAAGGAGAAGAGAAGGAGCTTACTGAGGACGCAATCAGTGAAATAGCAGATGACGTGGACGTAGAGGAAGCTGCCGTAGAGGAATTTGACGAGTTTGGCGGCGGTCTCGAAGAGGACCGCGGCCTCTAGGTCGTTCTTTGGGGGGGGGTGGCACGTGCCCGACCTTTATTGACCTGACTCGCATGATATACTTTTCACCATGACGAAAGCTGATATACGGGGCAAGAAAGTGATGATTGTCGAGGACGACCCGCTTCTCCACAACCTTCTTGCCGACAAGATGGCGCAGTTGCGGGAGCGTGGCGTCGAGGTTTTCCCGATGGTCAACGGGGAGGAGGGGCTCGCGAAAGCGATAGAGGTGACTCCCGACCTCGTCCTGCTCGATCTCGTACTGCCGGGGATGACCGGCTTCGAATTCCTTGAGAAATTGCGCGCGCAAAAAGGTCTTGAGAAGACACCAGTCGTCATACTCTCAAATCTCTCGGGCGATGAGGACAAGGAGCGCGCAAAAAAGCTCGGCGTTGTCGCGTACCTCATCAAGGCCGACTTTTCACTTTCCGAAATATCCGGAGCAGTCGAGGAGATATTGCTCGGCCGCGCAATGAGTGCGCACGACGGAGATGCACCTTCGATAAAAAAGACCGCATCCGGCGGTTACATGGTCTATCTATGATGAGCATTCTATTGAAATATCTCGGTACAGTCGCTGCGGTGTATCTCACCGTCTCGCTCGTGCCGGGGCTTCAAGTCACTGATTGGACGACGACGCTGCTCGTTGCGCTCGTATGGTCGGTCATCACGATGGTTATACGGCCGGTACTCACCATCCTCACACTCCCGATTACACTCGTCACGTTCGGGCTTTTCGCTTTCATACTCAATGCTTTGCTCTTTTGGGCGATGACGCTCGTGGTGCCCGGTTTTGAAGTCGCGGGATTCTGGGGGGCCCTGCTCGGCGTCATCGTCCTTTCGCTCCTCAACTGGCTCATCCAAAAAATCCTCTAGCGGGCCCGAATCGCAATGATCGGCATTTTCGATTCAGGCGTAGGCGGACTTACCGTCCTCAGCGCGATGCGCGCCGTATACCCGTCAATCGATGTCATATATTTCGGTGACACGGCAAACGCACCATACGGTTCACGGAGTCGCGAGGAGCTCACCGAGCTTACCGTCGCCAACATACAGTTCCTCCTTGACCGAGGGGCTACGACAATCGTGAGCGCATGCAACAGTGTTTCTGCATCACTCGCACTCTCGGTCTACGACATGTTGTCTGTGCGTCCCGAAATGCTCATCGAAATGGTGGGACCATGCGTTGCGGCGTTCCGCGGGTCGGGGGAGAGACTGGCACTGTGCGCGACAGTAGCCACGATAGAGTCGGGTATTTATCAAAGCGCTTTCAGAATGATAGGGAAGGATGTACTCGCATTTCCGATACCCGAACTCGCAAACGCAATCGAAAGCGGCGCGGACGAAGATGTATACCAGCGGCACATCGAAGCGGCGCTCGCTTCGGTGCCGACGGATGCATACGATTGCCTCATCCTCGGCTGCACGCACTATCCGCTCGCGATAGAGGCATTTCGGCGACTCATACCTGACAAAAAGATTTTTGATCCCGCCGAGGCAGTCGCCGAGCGTGTTTTGCGCGATTTGTGGCCACGCGAAATGGGATACGGCACATCGAAATTCTTCCTGAGCAGGGATTCCGTGCAATTCCGTACGCTCGTACGCGAATTATTTCCCGACAGCGAGCCGAATATTGAAGTGATTACGCGCTAATCGTCGAGGCTAGGAACGCGTGTCCCGCGCAGCTCCTTTGGTGAAGTCGGACAGTTTCGCTCCCGACCTCAAAGGAGGATAACTGCAGCCGCTCGAAGCAGACTGTACCGTATACTGTGGACTAATGGATGCGCCTTTCTCGCCGCACGAAGTTAGTCTGCGCACGCGCGTATCGAAAATGCCGATATTCGCGGCAGTCATCGTCGCAATCGTAGCCCTCGCCGCCGCCTCGGCTGCGCTCGTACGTGCGCCGGAGCCGCTCACCGCGGTTCCCGAGACAAAGACCGTTCTCGTGATAAAGAATCCGCCTGCGCTCGATGTCGTGTGGGAGCACTTTCGCTCGGGAATGAAATCAGAAGGTTTCGAAGAGGGGGCAAACGTACGCTATGTGGTGATGGAAGTGGGAGGCGATCTCGCTGCGACCAAACGCACACTCTCCCCGGTTCTCGAGACAGGCCGCGTCGACCTCGTCTTCACAATGGGTATAACCGCGACACGCGCGGCAAAAGAGGTGACGGATGACCTCGGCATACATACCCCTGTACTCTTTGCGGTCGTCTCCGACCCTGTCGGCGGCGGGCTCGTCGCGAGTCTGGAGAGCTCCGGCAACAACATGACGGGCGTCACTCCCGCTAACGAGCGGGCCGCATCGAAACGACTCGAGCTCTTACAGACGGCGCTCCCCGACATCAAACGCATCGTGTACGGCTGGAACGATGAGAAAACAGCCGGTCTTTCGGGCCTGCGCATGATAACGCCATCACTCGGGCTCGAACTCGTCGAAAGAAAAGTTGTGTCCGCTGGCGAGATGCGCAGCTTTTTGCAGACCTTCACGTACAACGAGGGAGATGCGATATTGCGCGCATCGGATGGCATCGGTGCAGCGACGGTCGTCGACGCGGTCGCTATCGCACGTGAGAAAAAGGTGCCGCTCGTCGGGACGAACAGCGGAGATGCGGAGCGCGGCGCTTTCATGAGTTATGGCGCCGATTATGCGAAGATTGGGGTTCAAGCGGCGCGTCTCGCCGGAGAGATTCTCCGCGGTGTGCAACCCTCCGACATACCGATAGAGGAGGCGGTCACCTTTGAAACGAGCGTGAATACAGCAACAGCGCGGGCGATAGGAATCGAACTACCGCAATCGTTCCTCCTGCAGGTGAGCCACGTATACGAAAATTGATCATGCTCAGATTCCGGTTGCACACCAAATTCATAGTGTTGCTTACGAGCGTTTCGCTCGTGCCGCTCATCGTCGTCGCCGGCGTTACGCTCGCGCGTTACCAACAAACACTCGAAGACGACGCGAGCAAGCTCGGACATCAACTCGCATCAACTGCCGCGGCAGAGATTAGGAGCTTTATGGTCTCGCAATTCGGCATTCTCGAAAACATTGCCGCTATTTACCATCCCGATTTTCCGATTGAGCCGAACATTGCCGAGGATATCACCGAGATTACGCTGCTCCGCAGTGAGAATTTTATGGATATTTCCGTCGTCGATGCGGCAGGGGACGAAATCGCACGTAAAAATCGTCTCCTTGTCGTGACGGAAAACGATCTTGGCAACGTCAGCGCGACTGAAGCGTTCGCGTCAGTACGTGAGCGCGGTGTGTATGTCGGGCCCGTCTACGTTCGCTCGGGTCGGCCTTTTTTTGATCTCGGCCGGCGCATCATCGACTCGCAGGGCAAATTCGCGGGGGCGGTCTTTGCGCAAGTCGATGCACGCATCATGCCGGACGTGGTCGGCGATATTTCCGAAATCGTCGATCCGCCCGGACGTGTCTACATCGTGAACGAGCGCGGTACTGTCATCGCGCATCCCGACCTCTCGTATGTCCTTGCCGAGCGCGATCTCTCTGCCTTGCCGCCGGTGCACGCGATCGCGGAGAATCCCGAGAACCACGACATGGCGGCTTCTGGCACATACGTGAACGAGAATGGTGATCGTGTGCTCGGTTCCTCGCACCCGATGACGATTCAACTTTTCGATCTTCGGTCTTCCGAGACGCCGAGCATCAATTGGTATGTCATCGCGGAGCAACCCGAGGCGAGCGTCTACGGCGAGGCGCGCCGTGCGGCGTATTTCTCGCTCGCTGTTTCGCTCATCGCGGTTCTGCTCGCCATCGCAGCCGCTGTCTTTTTCGCCGGACGCATCTCGCGCCCTATCGAGGCGCTTCACCGCGCTGCACTTGAATTCGGCAAGGGCAACCTCGGCTACCGTGCTTCTGTCGAGACGCGAGATGAGATTGGCGACCTCGCGCAGAGTTTCAACACAACTGCAGGAGAGCTCGAAAAGACAGTCGCCTCGCTCAAGAGCGAAGAGCAGGTGACCGCGGCCGAACGCAACAAACTCTCGCTCATTCTCGCCGGCATCACCAATGCGGTGATTGCTGTCGATCTCGGGGGCAACATCATCCTGTTCAACAGGTCGGCTGAGGCGCTTACCGGTCGAAGCGTGCGCGATGTGATGGGCAAGGCGGTGAAAGACATCATCAACCTGCGCGATGGCGAGCGAGTCATAGATCAGTCCGAGTACTCTCCGGTCTCAGACGCGCACTCCGAAGGACCGGTATTTGCCAAAAACAATCTTCGCATGCAAGGCAAGGACGGAGAGGAACACTTCGTCAACGTCGTATCCGGCCGCATTCGGGAAGGGCTCAATATCAACCTCGGATGCGTCATTACGTTTCAGGACATTACGCGTGAGTACGTCATGGACCGCACGAAGCGCGAATTCGTCTCTATTGCCGCGCACCAGTTGCGCACGCCGCTCACCGGTATGTCGTGGACAGTCGAAGCCCTGCTCTCGGAAGCGAAAGGCACACTGAATGCCGCACAGAAGGAGCTTGTGGAGCGCGGCCTCGACGCCATCAAGCGGATGGTGGATCTCGTCAACGACCTCCTCGATGTGAGCCGCATCGAAGAGGGGAGATTCGGCATCAAGCCGGAAGTGCAGCCGCTTTCCCCGCTCCTTTCGCGCGTGCTCGACAATTTGAAGAAGCAGGCCGCAAAGAAGAGCGTGAACCTCGAATCACGGATTTCGCCCGATCTCCCGCTGGTTAGCATCGATGCAGATAAAATGGAATTTGTCCTCAACAACATTGTAGACAATGCGGTAAAGTACACACCCGCGGGAGGCACCGTAGAGGTCAGCACGCGTACGGAGAAGGGCGCAATCCTTATTGAGGTACGCGACACTGGCATCGGTATACCGGCAGCGGAGTTCGACCGCGTATTCACGAAATTCTTCCGCTCGCGCAAGGCGCTCCTGTACCACACGGACGGCTCGGGTCTCGGTCTCTATGTCGCAAAAAACATCGTCGAACAGCACGGCGGCAGCGTCGCGTTCCAATCGGTGGAGAATCAAGGCACCACCTTCGTTATATCTCTGCCGCAGACTGCACGGTAGACGGCTATACACAGGCACCCTCATATCGTCCGCGTGAGCGAGGTACCATGTACGGGTGCCGCCGACAAACGAACCAACCGTGATGAATACACCTGAGCCGCAACCTGACGCGGCTGCAATCGGCTCAAGCGGGGCATCGCGCCGACTTTGGGCGGGACTTGCGCTCGTTGTACTCGTTATCGCTATCGCCGCCGGATATCTATGGATGAGCACCGAGTCCGCACCGGTCGCCTCGGTTCCAAAGAAGATTGCGGTAGTTGGCATCCCGCAGGTTAAAGAAGCCGACGACGGATTCGAGGAAAAAATGATTGAGCTCGGATATGCCGACGCAGAATTCATCGAGCGCGAGGTCGTGATTGGGCCGACGTTCGAGCAGAACTTGCAGGTCGCGATTCAGGAGTTCATCGATGGCAACGTCGATCTTATCTTTGCCAATTTCGAGGCGCCGGCAAAAGTGGCGCAGACGATGACCGCCGCGCAGAGCCGCACCGATATACCCATCGTGTTCATTTCGCGCCTGCATGACCCTGTCACGATGAAGCTCATCGACTCATTCCAGTCTTCCGGCAACAACCTGACCGGCATCGCCACCAATCTCTCGCATCTTATTCAGCGCCACCTGCAGTTCATCAAGGACATTGATCCGAATGCGACCAAACTCGGGGTGTTTGGAAAAGGATTTCAAGTGCCGTCGGTAGCCGGCGAATACTTCGAAACGGTCAAGCGGGAGGCTCCCAAATTCGGTCTGACGGTCGTCGAATACACGACTGATGCGCCGCCACCGCAGGCCAAGGCAGAGTTCGAACGTATCGCCGCTGGCATCGAGAAAGGGGACATCGACGCGCTCATGCACATTGGCGGCCACTACTATTCCACGCAGGAGGCAGGCGAATCAGAGCTGGCCATTCGGCTGGGTATTCCGATGGCGACAAATTATGAGGATATGCCACGCGGCGGGCACTTCACGCTCTCCAACGGCACGTATGAATCTGGTCAGCAGGCAGCGGTCGTCGCCGACAAAATATTCAAAGGTGCTCTGCCGGCAGACATTCCCATCGAGTATGCGCAAAAGGAGATTCTCTCGCTCCACGCTGCCCGCGCGCGCACGGCGGGCATCACGTTCCCCGATACGATGCGCTACCTCGCGGACAATATATACGAGGACGACTCAATGTTTCCCGCGTTTGAGAATCATTGAGCAATCACTGCGATTCGCGCAGGTAAAGATGCAGAAAAGTTTGATTATGCACGTTGTGCGCCGAGGCAGTACTATGCTCGCTCACCTTGAACGTGCCACGCATGGCCGCGTACAATGGATACATATTCCATAACCTCTTACCCACATGCCCCAATCCAATCAGCCGAATATCAGCACGCCGCAGATGCCGCACGAAATGGCAGCGCATTGGGACAGGCGGTTGTTATACGGACTCGGTGCCGTCGCTCTTGTCGCGACAGCCGCTGCTCTCTTCTGGTTCAAGCCGGTGCAGGCACCCGTAACCGTTGAACCGAAAGTCATAGGCATCGTCGAATTTCCGCAGCAGCTCGATGCAAAAGTGGGTTTCAAGGACGCGATGGAAAAGCTCGGGTATGTCGAGGGCGAAAGCGTCATATATGAAGAGCGGCAGGTTGTGGCAGGCGCCACCATGTTCGAAGATATAGACGCGGCTCTCACGGAACTCATCGAGGATGATGTTGACCTTCTCTGGCTCTCCCTCGAGCATCAGAGCAAAGCAGCGGTGAATCTCACTGCGAAGATAGGCCGCACGGACGTACCCATCGTCTTTCTCTCCCATTTTCACGATCCGGTAGAATTCGGCATCATTCAGTCGTACCGCTCCTCCGGAAATAATGCCACTGGCGTGACGACCGACATGAACGAGATCGTGCAGCGAACGCTTGAATTTTTCCGCTCTATGGACCCGTCAATCACTGTTATCGGGGTGTTCGGCGAGGGTTTTAGCGTGCCACCTATCGGCGGCGCGGTCTTGAAGACACTCAAAGAGACGGCGCCACGCATGGGCTTCGAGTTGAAGGAGTACACGTCTACCGTCCCGCCTCCCGAGGCCGAGGCTGAGTTCAATCGCGTCGCCGCGTCGATTCAGAACGGCGACATCGACGCTCTCTTCCACATCGCCGGTCACCACTACGTCACGCAAGAACGAGGGGAGTCCGATCTTGCCATTCGGCTCGGTATCCCGATGTTTTCACCATTTGAAGACCTTCCGAATGGTGGACAGTTCTCGTATTCCGATGAGTTCGGTGTGTCCGCCGCGCAGTCAGCGACCATGGTCGATAAAATCTTCAAAGGTACAATGCCATCGGATATTCCAGTCGAATACGGATCCAAGACTGTGCTCACGCTTGTACTCGATAGGGCAGAGGCCGCAGGCACGGTATTCCCGCAAGGCATGTACTTTCTCGCGGAAAATATTTTTGAAAGTTGGCAAGACTTCCCAGTTCGCTGGGTGCCGCCGGAAGAGCAGGACAAGATACAAAATTAATACAGACGACGCCACGGCTCGGATGTCTTTTGCACGCGTGCTTGACGTATACCCCCTAGGGGGTATACTTGTCGCATATGAAGTATATGGACGACAAAAACAAATCGCGCGTCATCCGCCGACTCAAGCTTCTCGAAGGTCAGGTACGCGGTCTGCAAAAGATGGTCGCGAATGACACGTACTGCATTGATGTGATTACTCAAACATCAGCCGTAAAGCAAGGGCTCTCTAACGTAGAAGACTTACTCCTTGAGAACCATCTCGATCACTGCGTTCATCATCAGATGAAAACCGGCCAAACCGCCAAGGCAAAGGCGGAAATCATAAAGGTCTATAAGCTGAAGAGGAAATAATATGCATACAGAAACGTACAGAGTCAAAGGAATGCATTGCGCCTCATGCTCCTCAGTCATCGAGAAAACTTTTAAGAAGGTGGACGGTGTGCATTCTGCAGAGGTCAATTATGGTACAGAAAAAGCAAAGATTTCTTTTGATCCATCAAAAACAAGTCCTCACGACCTTTCCAAGCACATTGAGCCACTCGGATATTCCCTAGAGGTTCCGACGAGCGCAGAGGAAATGGGTATGTCCGAAAGCGAACACGCATCTCACTTAGGTCTGAATCAGTCAAAAAAAGAAAAGTTGGCGGAAGTGGCTGACATGCGGGTGAAAGTGCTCTCGGCGATTCCCATCGCCATATTCGCTGCTCTCGTCATGGGTTGGGACATACTCGTTGAATACGGCATTGCGGGAGAGATGAGCTACACGCTCAAAGAGTTTTTCCACCATCTGCTTCCAATTCTCGCCACCTATACATTGTTTGTGGTCGGTAAGCCATATTTGCTCGGCTTCTACCGATTCCTGCGTTACGGCAAAGCAAACATGGACACCCTCATCGGAATCGGTACCGTTGCCGCTTTTCTATACAGTTTTGCAGTCACCGCTTTTGAAGAAACGCTCAGGCCATTCATCAATGTCGATTATCAGTACTACGACGTGACCATCGTGGTCATCACCTTTATCGCGCTCGGCAAATACCTCGAAGCTCAATCGAAAATAAAAACCGGAGATGCCATTGAAAAACTGCTCAACCTTCAGGCAAAAACCGCTCTCGTTATACGTGCGGGCAAAGAGGCGGAGATTTCAGTACACGACGTTCGGCATGGCGACGTAGTCATCGTGAAGCCCGGTGCAAAAATTCCGGTGGACGGTGTAATAACCGAAGGAGAGTCCTTCGTCGATGAGTCGATGGTTACCGGTGAGCCAATGCCAGCACAAAAGAAAATCGGCGACGCTGTGGTATCCGGAACGATTAATACAAGCGGCTCGTTCTCATTTAAAGCAACAAAAGTCGGGTCCGAAACACTACTTGCGCAGATTATAAAGATGGTTGAGGACGCGCAAGGTAGTAAGGCTCCGATACAAGCACTTGCCGATAAGATTTCATCAATTTTCGTGCCAATAGTTCTGGTTATCGCTTTTCTCGCTCTCGGTGTGTGGCTTATCGTCGGCTCGCAATATCTTGGATTCTCTCAGGCGCTTTCATTCGGACTCGTGTCGTTTGTAGGCATTCTTGTCATCGCGTGTCCGTGCGCCCTCGGGCTTGCTACACCGACTGCAATAATTGTCGGAGTCGGCAAAGGAGCCAAAGAGGGGATACTCATCAAAGATGCCGCTACTCTCGAAAAGCTTCACCATGTGGACACTGTCATTGTGGATAAAACAGGGACGATAACGATAGGCAAACCGACCTTGGTGGATATACAGAACCTTTCCGACCTCAAGGATGACGAACTTGTGTCGATTATTGCTTCCCTAGAGAAAAAATCCGAGCACCCCATCGCACACGCGATTGTGAAATACGCGCAAGAAAAAAATATCTCCACATTAGAGACTTCAGGATTTGAGGGAATACAGGGCAAAGGACTTAAAGGATCAATCAACGGAACTGAATACTTT
>DATECE010000035.1:0-8523 GCA_036516595.1 Minisyncoccota bacterium
AGGAAACGGTCGCCCGCGTTTGTGCGACAGGGTACGCATCCACAAAACCTTCGAGCTTTCCTGCCGCAACATTGAGGATGAGGTCGACAACTGCGCGCATGCCTTCTCCCGCAAGCTCCGGTGCGATAACCTGCTCGAATCTAGACGATGCGTCGGTGCGGAGTCTGAGTGCTGCAGCAGTGCGCCGTACTGACACACCGTCGAAATTGGCTGATTCAATGATGATGTCCTTTGTGACCTCGCTGATGCCTGCGGGTTTACCGCCTTTGACTCCCGCGATACCGATTGCGACATCGGCATGTTCATCGGCAATGACCAGCATCGAATCGGTGAGATCGTATTCTTTGTCATCGAGCGCGACCATTGTCTCGCCCACGCGCGCATGCCGCACCGCGATTGCGTACGTTCCCTCCCGCGCTCGCAATTGCCCCGCATCAAAGGCGTGGAGTGGCTGGCCCGTGTGGAACATGATGTAGTTGGTCGCATCGACGACATTGTTGATGGAACGCTGACCAATTGCCTCGAGACTGTCGCGGAGCCATGCAGGCGATGGACCCACCTGTACTCCGCGGATGTATGCGGCGATATAGCGGGGAGAGCGCGCGGGGCTCTCCAGAGCGACTGAGATGCTGTTCGAAATCGGTTCGAGCCGTGGTTCAGTGCGCAATGGGTCAGACATGAGAGGGAGTTTCAAAATCGCCGAGAGTTCCTTGGCGATACCGCGATGAGACAGACAATCGTGTCCTCTGTTCGGTGTCACCTTTACATCGAGCACATCATTTTCAATGCTTTCAATTTCAAATGCATGAAATGTGAGCGCGTCCGCGAGAGTCTTCGCCTCCGGTAGCGGATCCTTGAAAAAAGTCTGAAGCCAGCTGCGCGATATCTTCATATTTAAAACTGATTGATGAAGCGGAGGTCCGCGGAGTGCATGTGGCGCACGTCGTCTATCCCCCATCGCAAAAGCGCCAAACGGTCGAGGCCCATGCCAAAGGCGAAGCCTTGGTACTTGGAGGGGTCGAGACCCGCGTTTTTCAGTACGCTCGGATGCACCATGCCGGCTCCCATCATCTCTATCCATTTATTGCGCAATTTCTCCGGCGCACTGTCACCCACCACGCGCATATCCACCTCGACGCCGGGTTCGACGAACGGGAAATAGCTCGGCCGGAAACGTATCTCGACGGCGGCGCCTCTGAAAAGTTCTTTAAAGAATTGCTCAAGTGTACCTTTGAGGTGCGCGAGCGTGACGTCTTCACCGACCGCGAGCCCTTCTATTTGGAAAAATTCGGCTTCGTGCGTCATGTCGGTCGCCTCATTGCGGAAGACCTTCCCCGGCACAATGACGCGGTACGGCGGCATGATGCCTTTTTGTATCTGCGCTTCCATGTACCGCAGCTGTACGGGTGAAGTGTGCGTACGCAAGACCATGCCGGCCTCATCTTTGATGAAAAAGGTGTCCTGCATATCGCGAGCGGGATGGTCCTTGGGCACATTCAGCGCGTCAAAATTGTGCCACTCGTCTTCCAGAAGGGGCCCATCTGCCATTGTGAAGCCCATCGCAAAGAAAATTCTGTTGGCCTCGCGTATGAGTGACGAAATGGGGTGCAAGTGGCCTCGTCTAATATCCATAGCGCGAAGTATAGCGCCACAAGACCAGCCTACAAAATGGCTCACTAATTTGCTATAATCCTCCTTTATGTTCGGTGCGCCCATCATGTACGTGCTCCTCTTCCTCTCGCTCTACGTAGAGGTCTTTTTGCTCGTGAGCTTTCTCGAGCGAAGGGTGGTCGCACGCCTCAGCCCGTTCAAGCTGCTTCGCGATGAGGACGCACCCTCAGTCGCCATCGTTGTGCCTTGCTTCAACGAAGAAAAGACGGTGGCCACGACTATCGAATCGCTCCTCGCGCTCGATTATCCTGTGGGCAAGCTGGAGATATTGGTCGTCGACGATGGATCAAGCGATCGCACGAGTGCAGAGGCAGAGCGTTTCGCGAGCGATGCACGTGTCCGCGTCTTCCGCAAAGAAAATGGCGGCAAACATACCGCGATGAATCTCGGCCTTTCGCAGACCGATGCACAGTTCATCGGCTGCCTTGATGCGGACTCGGTAGTTGCATCGGACGCGCTTCGCGTCGTCATGCCGCTCTTTACGAATACTGCCATCGCAGCTGTGACACCGGGTATTCACGTGCGCGAACCACACACTTTTTTGCAACACCTGCAAAAGGTCGAGTACACGCTCTCCATCTTCAACCGCTTCATGATGGCGGCGCTTGGGAGCGTGTTCATCACGCCGGGCCCGTTCTCAATCTTCAGAAGCTCCGTGGTACGGGAATTGGATGGCTGGAAATACGCGCACTCTACGGAAGACATGGAGATGGCGCTCCGCATACAATCTGTTGGACATTTGATAGCCAATGCGCCGACAGCCATCGTGCATACGACAACGCCGAGCACGCTTCCACACCTTTTTCACCAGCGTGTTCGATGGACATATGGATGGTTGCGCAATGCTGTCGACTATCGTTACATGTTCGGCAACTATCGCTTCGGGAATCTCGGTCTCCTCGTGCTCCCTTTCGCAATTTTCTCTATATTCACCGGTATCTACTTCTTCGTTCGTGTATTGCTCTTCGCGGGGCTGACTGCGTATGAGAAAGTCGTGCAGTTTTTTTATGCAGGCTTTCTGCCACCGTCGTTCGTGTTTGACGCATTTTACATTCCTTCCAGCACGCTCCTGATTCTCGTGTGGGTGAGCGTCGCACTCGTCTTCGCGCTCATTTGCATCGGGTCGTTCATCGGTACCGGAAAACGTGTTCCCCCGCTATCGACACCACTTTTCCTTCTTTTCTACAGTTTCCTTGTACCGCTATGGCTTTCGGTCGCAGTTGTTCGCGCCGCATTTAAAACTGGTGTACAGTGGCGCTGATGGAAAATCCGATAGTCAATACGCGCACCGCGCGGTGGAGCACGTACATCGTGGCGTTCGTCATCACCGCGCTGATTTTCGCGACAGCTCTCTATGTGTCGAGCTACTTCAACGACAAGCGCATCGCCGATATTCAGGCGACGCAGGACAACATCTCCATAGACATCCTTTCGCTCGAGACCCAGTTCGACCTGCTCGCCGAACATTCGTGCGGCGACATCTCCGAGAATTCTGTCCTCTCAAATGAGTTGCGCCCGCTCGCGAGCCGGCTCTCATATCTTGAGAATCAGCCAAACGTGAACCAAGAAGAGCTCGTGCGACTGAAACGGTACTACACGCTCCTGCAAATAAAGGATTACCTGCTCATGCAGAAAGTCACTCAAAAATGTGACATTGAGACGGTTTTTATTCTCTACTTCTACTCGAATGAAGGCGACTGCGAAGAATGTGAGGAGCAGGGATACGTGCTCACCGGACTCGGCACACGTTACCGCGAACTCCGCATCTACTCGTTCGACTACAATATCGGCCTCTCAGCGCTCCAGACGCTTATCGATATCCACAACGTACGCGACGAACTGCCCGCGCTCATCATCAACGGGCGTGTCTACTACGGCCTTCATACCATCGAGGATATCGAGCAGATATTGCCAGAACTCGCCACGCTCGAGCGGGCGACTTCGACCAGCTCCGAGGTCGAAAACTAGGAGTTGGCCTTCTTTTTTCTCAGATATTGAATGCGCCATCGTCGGCCGCGCGTTCGATTTAAATTTCGAAAGTGCACGGTCAGAGAGTGGCAATTTGGGCAGACGATTCTAAGATTTGATGGTTCGTTATTGTCGGAATTGCCGTCAATGTGGTCGATTTCCAGAGGCACCCGTTTCGTCACGGGGTGGCGCCGACACCAGCTACACAGCGAGCATTTTTCTCCATGCGTTTCGATAAAGTATCGTCGTACATGCGCCGAGATATTTTTCGTAGCCATTCTTTTTCGTCCCTCCGGCGAACCAGACTTCCACTTGCTAATCCAAAAATGATATTGATATTCTGCTTGGCACTTATTCGAGCAGTATTTTGCCTGCCATTTTTTCAAATCGGCTGAACAGTTTATGCAGGAGCGCATCAACGAAGTATACCAACTATTTGCCTCATGAGAGGTCTGTCAAGGCGCCCAAGAGCCGGAGAGAGGACTCGAACCTCCAAACCTTTCGCTTACAAAGCGATTGCTCTACCAATTGAGCTACTCCGGCAATACCAAAGAGAATACTATAAATCCCTCCGCTCGTCTTCCGGTTGCGCAGCACCCGCCCGATCATTCACCTGCTTGAGGAATTCATTGTGCGACTCGCGGCGCTCGAAGCGATGCTTCGACGAGACAAGGTCGGCGAGCCTGTGCGCCCCACGTTCAAGCGCACGGGCAAGCGACGCGAGCCCGAGCGCGCCTTTGTGCGCAAGAGTGCGCGTGATGTACAACATCTGCGGCGGGAGCTTCGAGAGCTCCGAGCGGCTCGCAAAGATGATTGATTTGAGCCTCCGCGCCTGCTCATCGGCCCGCGCTCTCGCAAGAGGCAGGAAACGCGCGCCGCGCGCCGCTTCCCACGAGCGCAGCGAAAAGAGGCACACGATCGCTACGAGTGACGCAAAGAATACGATGAGCGCGAGTAAGGTCATGGCTTATCGGACAGAGAGACGTGTGAACTTCGTCACTTCAATCTTTTCCCCGAATTTCTGTATGGCTTGGTCGATGAGTTCGCGAATGGTGACTGACGGGTCTTTAACGAAGGGTTGGTCGAGCAGCACACGCTCTCCCATGTACGAATCGAGCTTGCCGGTGAGCGCTTTTTCGCGCGAGGCTTCAGGCAGTTTGGCGACTTCGGACGCAAACACTTCGCGCGCTGCACGCGTATCTTCGGCCTTAATATCCTCACGAGTGCGGAATTGCGGATTCATCGCAGCCACGTGCATCGCGATGTCATAGGCGAGTCGCGCATACTCCTCGTTCTTGGATACGAAGTCCGTCTCGCACGAAAGCACGACTGCCCCCACGACAGCTCCCCCCGCATGCGTGTACGCGGCGGCGACGCCAGCGCCCAGTTCGCGGTCAGCTTTCTTGCTCGCGATAGCTGAAGAGGCTTTTCGAAGAATGATTTTTGCTTTTTCGATGTCGCCCTGCGCCTCCACGAGCGCCTTTTTGCATTGCATCACCGAAACCCCCGTTTCATCCCGAAGTGACTTAATAATCTCTGTAGTGATTTCCATAAGGACCAGTATCGGGCAGACCTACCGTTGTATCAAGTTCAATTACTTGAACTTCGTGGTTTGCTATTTTGTCTCTGTCGCAGGCTTTGGAGTCGGAACCTTCTTTCCCTCGAGATACGCTTCCGCTATCTCTTCTGCGATGAGACGGATGGAGCGCACCGACGTATCGTTGGCAGGAATCGGATACTGTATGAGCGAGAAATCGCAATCGGATGATGCGAGGCCAATGACCGGAATGCCGAGCTGATTGGCTTCTCTCACTGCCGTATTTTCGTGACGCGTATCGACGGCGAAAAGCGCGCCGGGCATATCGTGCATCGTGATGAGTCCGCCGAAACGCGCGGTGAGCTCTTCTATCTCGCGGTCTATCATGAGCCGTTCGCGCTTGGTGTATTTTTCGAGCTCACCCGAGGCCCGCTCGTCCGTGAGTTTCTGGAGGCGCTCGATGCGCTTCCTAATGTTCTTGAAATTCGTGAGTGTACCACCTATCCAACGGCCGGCTGTGTACGGGGCACCGACGCGCTCAGCGAGCTCGCGCACCGCGGGGATTGCCTCGTGCTTGCCGCCGATGAAGAGCACCTGACGACCGGTAGATGCGACCGAGGCTACGAAAGCGCGGGCCGCTGCGAGACGGCGTTCTGTCTCCTCAAGATCAAAAATGTCCGTTCGGTCGCGGGTGGCGTAGAGATAGGGTGTCGCGGTCGGGTGGCGGCGCGCACGATTGAAGCCCATGTGCGTGCCTGCATCAAAAAGTTTCTGAATATCCGTTGCTGACATAGTAGGTAAGCAGTTGCCCGCTCCGCCAGAGAAGGCGAACGGGCACGCGAATACTAGCAGATTCACTCTGCGTCCGCAACCAAATCGCCGCCGCCCGCGCTCGCGAGCGCTTCGAGTATCGGGCCCATACGACCGGCCATAATTGCCTCGATATTTGACCATGATTCTTTGATACGGTGGTCGGTCACTCTATCTTGCGGGAAATTATAGGTCCGTATCTTTTCGGACCGATCTCCCGTGCCGACCTGCTGTTTGCGGTCCGCCGCACGCGCCCTATCTTCCTCCTCATCCTTCATCTGCTGAAGCTTGCCCATGAGGAGTGCCATCGCGCGCTCGCGGTTGGCTAGCTGACTGCGCTCCGCCTGCGAGCGCACGTCGATGCCCGTCGGCCTGTGGATGAGACGCACTGCCGTCTCCACTTTGTTGACGTTTTGGCCACCCGCGCCGCCGGCGCGCGAGGTTTCAATTTCGATATCGGCCGGATTTATCTCTATCTTTGTCCGCTTGTAGAGCGGAAGAATAGCGACGGACGCGGTCGAGGTATGCGTGCGACCCTGCTTTTCGGTCGCGGGGACCCGCTGCACGCGGTGCACGCCGGTCTCAAACTGGAGCGTGCGGAACACGTCGGAACCTTTTATCTCGAACTGCGCTTCTTTGTAGCCGCCCATGCTGCCACGTGATTCATCGAGCGGTTTGGACTTCCAGCCGCGCGATTCAGCGTACCGCAGGTACATCGCGGCGAGCTCTTCGGCAAAGAGTGACGCTTCCTCACCGCCCACGCCTGCCCGAACTTCAAGCACTATCTCGTTCGGCCACTCGCGTTCTTCCGGCGCGCTGACGATGGATTCCATTTGTTTGAGGAGCACATCTTTTTGTGCGTGTATCTCGTCGATTTCCTTGTCGGCAAGTTCGCGCATCGCGGGGTCCACTTGGACCAATTCCTCCGCATCCTGCTCAGTGCGCGAGAGGCGCTTCCACTCCGTGACCATATACGAGACACGCGGGTCGTCCGCGTGTTCCTCGGGGTTGAAACGTTGTACGTCGATCATATCGCAAGTATAGCGCCGCCGACCATTGGCCGGCGGCGCTATAGAGAGAAGTTACTTCTTTGAAGCTTTCTTCGCGGAGGCCTTCGACGCTCGCTGCTTGAAACGCTCGACGCGTCCTGCAGTATCAATGGTCTTGGCAGTGCCGGTGTAGAAGGGGTGCGATGCGCTCGAGATTTCGACCTGGAAGACGGGATATTCTTTGCCGTCGTCCCACTTGTCGGACTTTTCTGTCGCGATGGTCGAACCGATGAGATACCGCGTACCAGAGGTCACGTCCTCGAAAATGACGTCTCTGTATTCCTCTGGATGGATATCCTTTTTCATCCCATTAGAAATAGGACGCGGAAACGAAGTTCGTTCCGAACCCTACATGGCTACGGTTTGTAATAATGTTGACCTGCATATAAATGGCATGATTCCGTCGTCCGCGATTTCTAACGGGATTCATGTGGCGGACACTATACCTTGTATCACCCCAGAATTCAAATACTACCTCCCCTCAAGGACATCGATGTCCCGCTGATACTGGTCCACAAATTCCATGACCGCGTCGCCGTAGAAGGCATACGCGGACTTGCCGGCATTTCCCCACCCCGCGAAATAGCGCAGTGCCGCGAGCCTTTCCGCTGCCCTCGTCCCCGTATCGGCGCCGTTGTCGGCCATGAGAAGTGATGTCGCAAATATTGCGGTGCGAGGATTCCACGGATTGGGAGGATTCTGGCCGGTCGCGCGCGCGAGCCTATCTTTGTAGAGCATCCACGTCGAAGGAATGAATTGCGCTGGTCCCATGGCTCCGCCGTATCCGTACCCCGGCGGGCACGAGACGACTTGCGAGAAGGGGTCGAGTCCGAGCTCAGAGGTGATGGCCATAAAAGGATCGACGTCGCGCGTCGCTTTCATAACCTGCGAGAAAACCCGTCCAGTATTCTTGCCCTTGCCGTCGCCCTTGCTCGGCGTGTTGGTGAGGAGGCATTGTCCGACGTTCTCTCCGAGGTTTGTCTCCTGCCGCAAGATCGCGAGGATAAGTGCCGGCCGCACAGCAGTCGCAGCCCCCGCCTCTTTTGCATATTCGTATGCGGTGCCAAACGGTATCGCACCGCTGTCGCGCAAATCGAAGAGTGCGGTGCGTATCTGCGCGGCGGTGCGCTCTCTCTCCGCGATAAGATCCTGATACGCTTTTTCCTCGCCTTTGGTGACGGTGAGTATTTGCTGCTTCGATTTTTCTTTCTGCTCGATATTCTGCTTTTCGAGTACCTGTAATTTGCGGAGCTCCTGCTCCTCCGACTGTCTCGTCTCGAGCGCCTCTTTGCGCGCCGAGAGATCCTGCCGGACCGCAATCATTTCTTCAAACGAGGAGTCGAGTTGCGACTGCAGACTCACGTAGACGTCCACATCTTCGAAAAAACCCGTGAGCGATTGCGAGAGCGCGAGCTCGACGAGCGAGAGGTCGTCTATCTCGCGCGTACGGCGGATGAGATGCGCGAGCGCCTCTTCCGAGCGCATCAC
>DATECE010000036.1:0-2235 GCA_036516595.1 Minisyncoccota bacterium
GTCACACCCGTTCTCATTCCGAACACGGTAGTTAAGCCGAGTTGAGGCGATGGTAGTCGCAAGGCGAGAGTAGCTAGGCGCCAGAACGCAGCGTTTAATGCAGAAAGGGCCCGCGAAAGCGGGTCCTTTTTGTATTGTGTGCTGCTGCTCACTGAGGCGGGGCAGTCACCGCAGTTGGTCCTCGAAGATCTCGGTAATCAATCCAGAGCGCTCGAACGAGATCAGTTCGTAATCCGAGTACATGAACCCGCAAATATCTGCGTAGAAGTACCGCTTTTCGAGAGAGCACGACCATACTCGTAGAAGAGTGTCCGCACGGTGCTGCACGGTGATTCGCGCCTCGCGGATGAGCGTCGCGCAGTCGAAGATTTTCGCGCATTCCCGTTTGTCTCCGAGCATGAAAAGACTTCGGCTCGTCATCTGAAGCGGTCGATTGATCCGGAATAAACGACTTGGCATTTCGTGCCTCCGCTGCTCTCATCAATATCAGCTTTTTGTTGACTCCGTCAAGTGCGAGTACAATGAACCTATGTCTTGGGCCTCACGACGCCGCGGCGCATATGCACTCGGAATCATGTTGTTTTTCGGAGTCGCGATCGGAGTCCCGCTTTCGTACTGGTATTTTACGATTCCGCCGAGCTGCGAAGATGGCTTGCAGAACCAAGGTGAGACTTCGATTGACAAGGGAGGGCCTTGTCCGCTGCTCGACGAGCGCGGTCTCTCACCCGCGGCGATTCTTTGGTCACGTGCGTTTCGCGTGCGCGACGGCTCATACAATGCGGTTGCATACGTCCTCAATCCCAACGAGCAAGCCGGCGTACCTCGGGTGCAGTACCGTTTCGGTCTGTATGACGCTGCCAACATTCTCGTTGCCGAGCGTTTCGGCGAGACGTACGTTATGCCCGGCGGCATCACTCCTGTTTTCGAGGGCGGTATCGATACGGGGCAACGCACGGTCACACACACCTACTTTGAGTACCTTGAGCCACTCGTGTGGGAGCGCATGATGAACCCCGCGAATGTCGTTACCATCGACAACAGGGTGATTACCGGCGAGACAAGCGCGCCGCGCCTCAGCGCCAGCGCAATCAACTCGTCTGTGGACACGATACTCCGTGTGGACTTTATTGCCGTCGTCTCCGACCCTGCCGGCAACGCCTTCGCCGCGTCGAAAACGGCGCTCACCGAGCTCCGCGGTGGAGAGAGGAGGGACCTCGTTTTCACATGGCCCGACCCGTTCAACATTACCGTCGGTCGACTCGACATCATTCCGCTCATCACGCCAGAGCGAGTACAGTAGCGTATGATGCGCGCTTTGCGGCAGACACTAGGCGAGCGGGGCCTTTTTGCGCACATTGATTGGTATCTCTTCCTTTCCGCGCTCGCGATAGCGATATTGGGACTCGTCACGATGCGGAGTTTTAGCGCCGAAAACGCGTTTTTCGAGCGCCAGATGATATGGATTATTCTCGCGTCAGTCGCTTTTTTCATAATGTCACTTCCGGAGTACGGGTTTCTGCGACGCACACCTGTCGTCGTGGGTCTCTACGTCCTCATCGCGGCGGTCCTCGCGCTTGTCTACATATTCGGCTCGGTCATCCTCGGCGCACAGGAGCGCTTTGATCTCGGTCTCTTTTTCGTTCAGCCGTCAGATCCGGCAAAACTCGTCCTCGTCACCGTTCTCGCCAAATACTTCGCACGCCGGCATATCGAGATCAAGCACATCCGTCACATTCTGCAGAGCGGCGCATATGCGTTTGTCATATTCGTACTCGTCTTTTTTCAGCCGGACTTCGGCTCGGCCATCATCGTTATTGCGATTTGGTTTGGCATGGTACTCGTCGCGGGGCTCTCATGGAAGCACCTCTCGACACTGTGTATTGTCGGCGCCATGCTCGGCGCGGGCCTCTGGAACTACGGGCTCCAAGAGTATCAACAAGAGCGCATCCTCACCTTCTTGCACCCGCTCGCAGATATTCAGGGCGCTGGCTACAACGCGTACCAATCGACGGTCGCTGTCGGCTCCGGTGAGCTGATAGGCAAGGGTATCGGATACGGCACGCAGTCGAAGTTGCAATTCCTTCCAGAGTATCAAACGGATTTTATTTTCGCCGCGTATGCGGAGGAGTGGGGATTCGTCGGTGTCCTTCTGCTCTTCGGTCTTTTCGGCATTCTCATCTGGCGGATACTTGCGATATCGATGCACGGGGCGGACAATTTTGTTGTTCTCTTTGC
>DATECE010000037.1:0-2171 GCA_036516595.1 Minisyncoccota bacterium
TTTCTGCCCTTGCCTCTTCGCGCCTCGCAAGGATGTCTGAAATTTCTGCCGAATATGCGTCAGCGGGCACATACTCTTTGTTTTCTCCACGAGCGAGCGTGCGCTCAGTATCTCTCGGCTCGGCGAGGCGCAGATTTAACACGGAGTCTGCCTCGATGATGAGGGCCGCAGCCTCGTCGGACGAACAGCTTTTGATTGAGTCCCAAAGGACTGCAAGAGCGCCGGGCGTGTCGAGATCGTCGTTGATACGTTCAAAAAATCGGTGTCGGGGTCCTTCGGGCGCAATCGTTGGAGTGCTCGATGCGAGTCTGATTGATAGGAGACGACGGTATGCATTCTGCGCAGCCTCCAGTGATTGCCAGCTGAAATTCATCGGAGTTCGATAGTGTGCGGTCAGAAAGAGATATCGAAGCGCGAGTGGATGGTAGCCACGTTCGAGGATATCGGAGAGATAGACGACCGTGCCTTCGGATTTGGCTATCTTCCCGCCGTCAATGCGAATGTGCGCTCGATGCATCCAGAATCGTGAGAGCGGGGACTTACCGGTGACACTCTCTGACTGGGCTATCTCGTTGTTGTGGTGGATTGGGATGTGCTCGATACCGCCGGTATGGATATCGATACGTTCACCGAGCGTTTTGCGTATCATTGCCGAACACTCGATGTGCCAACCGGGGAAGCCCTTACCCCACGGTGAGTCCCATCCGATTTTTTTGTCCAATTTCCAGAGAAGAAAATCGGTTGGATTACGTTTATCGTCATCTTTTGCAACACGGGCGCCCTCCCTGAGGCTGTCCAAATCGATGGCGCCGAGCTTGCCGTAGGAGGAGAAGCTGGCAGTGTCAAAGTAGACACCTGCACTGCCACGGTACGCGTAGCCTTTTTCTTCGAGCGTCTTAACGAGCAGTATTTGCGTGTCTATGTAGTCGCTCGCGCGCGGGAAGAGTATCGTTTCGGTATCGATGTTGAGAGTGCGAAGGTCATCAAAAAATAGCCCCGTGTATTTGTCTGCAAGGAGCCGCATGTTCTCAAGTGTGACCTTCATCCCCTCGGCTTTCAAACCTTTGGACATTTTGTCCTCTCCTTCGTCAGCGTCTGACGTCAGGTGGCCTATGTCAGTGATATTGATGACCTGTTTGACTCGGAAGCCAGCATGTTCAACTGTCCGGCGGAGAATATCGGTAAAGACATACATTGAAAGGTTACCGATATGCTGGCGGCCGTAGACCGTCGGCCCGCAATGATACATACGTACGCTCGTTGCCTGTGGTGGGAGCGTGAACTCTTCCTTTGATGCCGACAAGGTGTTGTACAAATGCACCGGTCCGTCATGCGAAGTACGGGCCGCGAGCGGGGCGCGGAAAAACGAGGTCAGCCACATTGGACCATTCTAAGCCACAAGCGAGTCTTGCGATAGGGAGGGAATTCACTTCGTACGATCGGTCTCTGGGTGCTCATGATGCTGCGCAGTACGCCGACGCAGATGTGCGATGTGCTCCTCACGAATCGTCCGCAGCTTCGCGGCGTGTTCGGTGAATTCGCGAACGAGTGACGATGCGTAGGAGGCGCCGAGAAAATGCGGCAGGACAACGTAATCTGCTCCGGCATCGTATAGCTCCAGCGCATCCGCGATGCGATGTGCCACCAGCATCACGACGGGGTCACTACCATCGCGCTTTGCCGTGGCAAGGATTAATCGGTTCGTCTCAAGCTCTGGGACAGTCGAGACGATAAGTGCCGCTTGTCGGATATTGAGCTCATCGAGAAAATCTGGATCTCCCGCATCACCGAATTCATAGGGCACTTTGTCGTGCTGTAGCATTGCAGCGATTTCGGGATCATGCTCTATTACAAGAAAATTCATCTTCTCCTCTTTGAAGAGCTGTATGAAATCGGAACCTATGCGACCACCTCCGATGAGTATGGCAGCGTAGGTCTTTGTACGCAGTGAGCGCTCCTTGGCGCTTTTTCTTTCGAATACGCGCAGATAGGGCGCGAGATACCGGTAGAGCGTGTCAGAGTAGAGTATGAGATAACTAGATATGAAGATTGTGATGAGTCCGATGAGCGTGACCATGGTGAGTACGCCAGATTCGACTTGTCCGAGTGATACTCCAAGGGCTACAAGAATGAGCGAGAACTCACTAATCTGTGCAGCCATCATGCCCGTC
>DATECE010000038.1:0-10218 GCA_036516595.1 Minisyncoccota bacterium
CGCGTGTGGCTGACGATGTTGCGAAAATTGACGCACCCACGATTCCGGCGAGTGAGGCCGACGACCTCGCACGTGTGAAAGCGATAGCGGATGATATCCGGCCGCCTGTAACTGAAGTGACGAACGCGCCACCCGTACGGACGTCGGTCGTCAGCGACGTGCGTGGACTCGCCGAAGCGGAGCGCAAGCTCGACGATGCGGTCGCAGAGATACGACGTATCGACGCAGGACTTTCGCCCGAAGCGGCAAACGTGGCGCGGGAGGCGGCGATGGACAAGGTGCTCACCGTCGCCGATGACCTGAAGGCAATCGCGACGCGAAATCCGAGCGTAGATGACCTCGCGCGCCGAGTCGACGATATCGCGGCGGACCTCCGCGCACAGAATCTCACTCGGGAGCTGCGCCCCGCCACAGAGAAGTCCTTGGACGATTTCAGTAGCAGCTTGCGCAGCATAGATAAAAGTATGCGCTCTGAAGCGTCGCTCACCGAGCGCATACAAATCGCGTATTACGATGCAAAGCAAGGCGTATCGAATTGGTGGCAAGGAAGATCGACTGAGAGTATGGTCGATATCGCGCCGCCATCCCCGATAGACAGTCGCGTGGTCCGACTCGCGGATGAACCGCTGATAGATGATGCGACGTACGCCCGCACTTCAGTCGAAACGCCGCCACCTCCCGCAGCGGAGCGAGGCATCGTGCGGCTCGCGGATGAACCGCAGATAGATGACGCGACAGTTGCGCGCACCGCGGCGGCGGACACGCAGCCAAAAACGGCGCAAATCATCCCATTCCCTTCGGCCGGCACCTATGCGGTAGATGCACTCAGGGTGGCAGGTGGTACCGCTCGCTTCGTGTGCACAGGAGGGTCGATACGACTCGGGGTCTGTGGAACTGCCGGTTTCGGCACCTATATCTCATATCAGTACGGCAGTCCCGATGCGAACATCGTTGCCATCGCGCCGGATTCCCGAGAGGCGAGTGCCGGAGTGCAGCCGACGCCGACGTATTACGGTGGCATCGAGTATCAGACAAACGATCAGCTGCGAGCGGACATCGCGGCCCCGAACGCGCCCGTATTTGGCGCTCTCGAATACCAGACGAACGATGTGCTGAGGCCCGATGTCGCGAGAGCATCCGCATCCGAGCTTCCTTCTACGCCGAACCCCGACGATCCCTCGCTCTTTCTCGGTATCGAGCAACAAGTCACTCGCGCGCCTATCACTCCAAATCCGGATGATCCGTCGCTCAGTCTCGGTGTCGCAGCGCAAGTCGAAAAACAGCCGAATGCACCCGTGTATGGCGCCCTTGAATATCAGACGAACGATGCCCTTCGCTCGGATGTCGCGCAGCCGCGCAGCTTCGACGAGTGCGCAGCGCTCTCAGGCAGCAAAATTCACCAAACGTTCCCTGCGACATGTTTGACCGCAAGCGGCCTCTCCTTTAGAGGCCAAGGTCAAGCGGTCCAGCCGCCGTGGCAACCGTCGCCGTCGCAGCCCATTCCGCCGGCGCAGTATCCGACAGGGCAGCAAGGTGGACTATGGAATCAATTTCTCGCGGGCCTTTCGCGCTCGCTCGCCATCGGGATGTACCAGCAACAAATGCAGCAGGCGCAACAATTCCAGCGAGAGACACAGATTGCACCGACGTGTCCGACCGACGCGGCGGCCCTGCAGCAATATCAATCGCAGTATCGAGAAGAGTGGCAGCTCTACCAATTGCGACTCCAGCAATACCAATTGCAGCAAACGCAGATGCCGTACGGATACTACGGCAGCAATCCGTACATGATGTACGGCGCGCAAGTGCCGCCTCAGCCGCCTCAAGCGTGTACGCCTGCCAGCCAAAATCCTTCCACGCCGCCAAATCCGACAATCCCGCCCACGCCGACCTCGACTGCGGCCAAGGCGTCTGTCACGGTGGTCGCCAATCCTGCCCGCATACCGTTCCGCGGATTTAGTGTGCTCTCGTGGTCGAGCGTCGGGACCTCGAGGTGCGCGCTCTCCGATGAGCGGGGGTCTCAGATGGGCGCGGGTCTCTCAGGTACCGCGACTACTTCGCTCCTTGCGACAAGCACTGTCTTTACCGTCGCATGTACGCCGCTTTTTGAGAGCGCGACGACGACCGCGAGCACCACTGTTGTCGTAGAGAGGTGAGTGATATAATGCCTTTCTATGAATATTCTCTATGTCCTTATCGGCATTGTCGTCGTACTCGGCTTGTGGGTCGTCTGGGCGTACAACCGTTTCGTCGTGCTCACCAACAGAAGTGAAGAAGCGTGGTCGGATATCGACGTACAACTGAAGCGCAGGTACGACCTCATCCCCAATCTTGTGCAAACGGTCAAAGGCTATGCCGCGCACGAGGCGGGGACGCTCCAGAAGGTCACCGAGGCGCGCACGAAGGCGATGGGCGCACAGACTGTGGGCGAACACGCCGCTGCCGAGAACATGCTCACTGATGCTCTGAAATCGCTCTTTGCGGTTTCGGAAGCGTATCCGGACCTCAAGGCCAACAGTAACTTCGTCGAACTTCAGCGAGAGCTCAGTGATACGGAAAACAAAATCCAAGCGGCGAGACGCTTCTACAACTCGGTCGTCATCGACCTGCAGAATGCGCTCGAATCCTTCCCGACAAATCTCATCGGCAAAAGCTTTGGATTTTCTACGCGCGAATTCTTCGCACTCAAAGAAGAGGCAGCTCGTGAGCCGGTGAAAGTGAGTTTCTAAGCGGTTCAATCGCCGTTTTGCTACAGTGCGCATTCTATGGCGTCCCTCTATACGCAGCAGAGCAGGAATGTCACGAAGACGTGGCTGCTCATGAGTGCGTTCTTTCTCCTCATCATGGCGGTCGGCTGGTTTGTCTCATACTATTTTGGTGACGCATCCCTCCTCTACATCGCTGTCGGAGTCGCGCTCACGATGAACGTGACTGCGTACTGGTTTTCGGACAAAATCGCGCTCTCGAGTGCGCACGCAAAGGAGGCAGACCCCGTCCAATTTCTGGAACTGCACCGTATCGTCGAAAATCTCGCCATCACTGCGGGCCTCCCGAAGCCGCGCGTCTATATCATAGAAGACAGCGCGCCAAATGCTTTTGCGGCAGGCCGTGACAAAAAGCATGCGGTCATCGCGGTCACGACAGGACTCCTTTCGCGGCTCGAGCGGAGCGAGCTGGAGGGTGTCATCGCGCATGAACTCGCGCATATAGGCAACCGCGACATTCTCGTGATGACGGTCGCGGTGGTACTCGCAGGCGTCCTCACGGTCATTGCGGATATGTTTCTGCGCATGAGTTTCTTCAGCGGGGGCGGCAATAAGGACCGCGGGGGACATCCACTCCTCATCATTGTCGGAATCGTAGGGATTATACTCGCGCCCATCGCGGCGCAACTCATCCACCTCGCTATCTCGCGCAAAAGGGAATTCCTCGCCGACGCGACGGGCGCGCTCCTCACTCGGTATCCCGACGGTCTCGCAGGCGCACTCCAAAAGATATCCTCGTATTCGGCACCAGTGACGCACGCGACGCATGCCACCGCGCACCTCTATATATCGAACCCCTTCGGGGCAGGGGAGGCCGGCTCATTTGTCGGCAAACTCTTCAGCACCCACCCGCCGGTCGAAGAAAGAATCGCAGCGCTGAGAGGGATGCGCGTTTGAGGACAGGATGCTACGCTAATGAGAGAACAGTGGAGGCGAGCCATGAACGAAGAGCGCTCGTGTGAAGTACTGCATTTGCAATCGCGTGAGATGAGGGCGCGGAGTGTCGAAGACAAAATCGACGCGGCGTTTAGGGAGCAAGGCGATCGTCAGTGGATTGCAGCTCGCGAGGCAGCCGCGGCCGCGCCTCCGGAAAAGCCGAAAGTGTCGCCGGTCGTCGTTTCGCTCGTGCGCCGTCTCGAGCGAAAGGCACGCTTCGAGAAGCGACACCCGCGGCCACCGCAGATTGAAAAGTGCAAGGTTTTTCGGCGCATGCAGCGGTGGTGGCGTGAGGAACAGGCGGATCGGCGGCAAGCACACCCGCTCCTGCCCTCGATTGATTACGGCCAGCTGGGTCGGTAAAGAATTGGCGGCCGCACTCGTGCGGCCGCAACTCTTTTGTACCCTTACACCTTGCAGACAGCGAGCGCGTAGGTCTGCTCCGCGTCGGTGTGGACGGTCACATCGCCAAAAAATTCTCTGAGCATTGATTCGAGTTGTGCACGTGAATATTTATACGATATGACGGTGCGAATCACATCGCCAGCCCTGAATTCGACTGATTTGCCGAGACCGCGTACGGTCACGGAATCTTTCACGATATAGCGCACCTCGATGCAATCATCGATAAATTGCACGTCGAATCGCAGGTTGTCCCGCGCGAGTCCTGCCTGCATCGGGACACGCACACAAAAATCATCCATTTCACTAATCGCGTACGTCCGCACCCATTCTTCAGGAGAACGGCCTTCTGAAATGCCGTTGCCGATGAGGAGCGCGTCGCCCTCCTGCATGCCTCTCCTGATACCGTGCAGGATATCGTCGCGATTGAAATTGCCGAGCGTGTTGCCGAGGAAGAGGAAACAGTGATGAGGAAATGTATCACTGCGGAAAAGTGGCGTCACATTGTCGAGGTTCTCGAAATCCGAGATGTTCCAGAAAATCCGCTCGACAGGAGCGACACCCATCTCTTCCACCGCATGCGAAGCCTCTTGGACCATGTAAGAGCTGATATCGATAGGGCAGTACCTGACTGGCATTTCTTTTGCAAAATGCTCGATGCAGAGCACGGCCTTTTTCCCGTCGCCGCATCCGAGGTCGATGAGGTTGGTCGCACGCCGCTCCATTGCACGTGCCACGGCGCCTGCGTGCTCACGTATGAGGGTGACTTCTTTTTCGGTGACCGCGGCACTGTATTCGGGACTGTGCTCAATCGTGAGAAATCCCTTCGCCTGTTCTGAGGTGAGGTACCACAGCTTTGAATCCGCGATATCCCATGTGCGCACACCAGCGACTTCCGTGTGGCCGCGCAGTACAAATTGCCGAAATATCAGGTCGTTGATGCCGCGATTTTCGCCGCTCCTCATGCGTTCGGACATCGCTACATACTAGCGCGAACCCCGCGCAAGCGCATTTTGCGGAGGCGGAGAGATTCGAACTCTCGGTGCCTTGCGGCACACACGCTTTCCAAGCGTGCGCACTAGACCACTATGCGACGCCTCCGTGTCCCGCGTAGTATACAGAAAAGAGGGCGGGACGCGATATACGTGGGCGGATGGATGCTCTCGAAGGTTAAACCTTTGTACAAAGGTTTAACCTTCGGGGCGCACGATGTGATGCGGGAACCTAGCGCGCCTCTAAAACGAAATGGCTCCGCCGGAGCGGAGCCATAATAGTTTGTCGGAAGTCGTAGCGGTCAGAGCGCCGACAGTGGAATGAGCGGGGTTTTGATGCCCCTTGCCCGTCCTCCATTTTTCAGGGGGCCGCCTCCGATGCGCCAGGATCCATCATGGTCCATGCGATTGACGCCGAAGGTCACCTGATAATCGACAGTCTGACCGTGGAAGATGGTCCCCATGCACTCGATATATTCGGACGGGTGCAGGAGTTCATCGTAGATTCGGCGCAACGTCGTCTGGCCGGGCTCCTCATACAGAGCCCAGATGACCTGGAAGTCGAGCCTTATTGCCGGCATTGCGGTCAGCCGACGCAGCTTCTCTTTGCCGGTAATAAACGTCCAGACGGGTTCCGCGTCAGTGATCGCGCTTTCGAACTGCACTTTCGCGAAATCAATCTCGACAATCTTGAGAGCGCGTTCGTCTTGCGAGAAGATACTCCACCCGTCTCCCAAGTTCGCGGGATTAAATGGCGTGGAGCGGTCGACATGGAACAAAATGGGCTTACCTGACATTGGGTAGTCCTCCGATTTTTCAATGGCCTTGATAGGCACTAGGGCATCCTTTACTCTTATAATTATATGTTGCATAATCAGTTTTGTCAAGTTTTGCAACTACTGCGGAGGGTTCAAGAACGTCTCGAAAAAAACCGCTAGAATATCCTTTTGTTGCCTGCAGCGGTGGGTGCTAACTGCGAGCGGCCTGTAGACGCGATATACTTGGCACATGGATGTGTTCGAGGTACCCAACGTGCTTGCCGCAGGGCTCGTGCCGCTCATCGTCGGCTTCTTTTGGTACCACCCGCGAGTCTTCGGCGCTCCGTGGGTGCGGATGATGTGCATTACGCCGGAGATGGCAGAGCGCGGGCAGGGGAGTCGGATGCGGCACACGTTGGTCTCGCTCGTCGCGGGCGTCGCCGCCGCGTCCGTCATGTCGCTCATAGCATCTGCGTGGGGCGCGGAAAGTGTCGCAGGCACAGCGTGGCTCGCGTTTCTCTTGTGGCTCGGCTTTATGGTACCCACATCGCTTGGAGACGTGCTCTGGGAACTCAAACCACGCACGCTCTACCTCATCGATAGTGCGTATTGGCTCGTCTCCTTTACCGCCATGGCCCTCGTACTCCTTATATGAAGCAGACCGGCATACTCATGGTGGCGCTTGCCATCCTCGTCATCGGCGAGCTCGCGATTTACTCGGTTTCGCGGGTCGAAAAGACCTCCGGCGTGCCCGTCCCCTCAGTCCTCATCGCAGAGGCCTATGTACGCGTCGATGTCGCGGACACGGAGGCGTCGCGTGCGAGGGGGCTGAGTGGCCGCGAGGGGCTCGAAGGGAACAGCGGCATGCTCTTTGTCTTCCCAAGGGACGGATATTACGGGATTTGGATGAAGGATATGCTCTTTTCTATCGATATTGTCTGGATTTCGGCCGATCTCGAGGTCATTCATATGGCGCAAAACGTGGCTCCCGCGACATACCCCGAGTCTTTCGCACCAAACAGGCCCGCGAGGTACGTCCTCGAGCTTCCGGCAGGGTGGGCACGGGCGTATACTGTACGAATAGGCGACAGAGTGGAATTGCATCTGTAAATGAAGTGACTTATCCACTTTTTTGCGCAAACTTTATCAGGATATCGGGAGTACAATGAACGTCCCGAAAGTAGTGAGCAGGCGTGGCGATTAGCAGCTAGGTGAATGCGCATGGCGAATGTAGTAAATGCTCGCAAGGAGGCAGCGAGTTCAAAAGGAGTCTCCACGGACAGCGCGGCCCTCGGCCGTAGCTCCAAGGAGAGTGTAAAAAAAACTCGACCTATGGGCGAGGCAAGCCGCGTCTATAAAAAGTTTTTGCCCAATATTCAGAAGCGAGACGGCCGCATCGTTCCATTTGAATTCGACAAAGTAGTGACCGCCATCGAAAAAGCGATGAAGGCGTCCAACGAGGGCTCCGAGGACGAGGCTATCGTCGTTGCGCACAAAGTCGCCGGCGAAATGATGCGCATCGCCAAGACGTACAAGAATTTTCTCCCCACCGTCGAAGGCTGCCAAGACGAAGTCGAGCGCCAGCTCATGCTCTCCGACTACGTCGCCACCTCCAAATCCTACATCCTCTACCGCGCCAAGCGCGCCGAGATACGCAAAGAGCAGGGCGAAGTGCCCGACCACGTCCGCAAGCTCGCCGAGGAATCGAAAAAGTATTTCAAGAACAATCCGCTCGGCGAATTCGTATACCTGCGCACATACGCCCGCTGGGTAGAAGCGGAGCAACGCCGCGAGACGTGGGTCGAGACTGTCGACCGCTACGTCGACTTTATGAAAGAGAATCTCGGCGACAAGCTCACGAAGCGCGAATACTCCGAAGTGCGCGAAGCGATATTGAAACAAGAAGTGATGCCCTCGATGCGCGCGATGCAGTTTGCCGGCGCGCCCGCACGCAAGTGCAATACATGTTTCTACAACTGCTCGTTCACGGCACCCGTCAAACTCGAGGACTTCGCGGAAATCATGTATCTCTCGATGCAAGGATGCGGCGTCGGTTACTCGGTAGAAAGCCAAAACGTCCAGCAATTGCCGCAGATAGAAAAGCAGACAGGGGAGCGCGTGGCGAAGCACGTCGTCGCCGACACGAAAGAGGGGTGGTGTGATTCACTCACGCTCGGTCTCAAGACATGGTACGCGGGCAAAGACATTGAATTCGATTACTCTCTCATTCGCGCAGCGGGCACGCGTCTCAAAACGATGGGCGGCAAAGCATCAGGTCCGGAACCGCTCCGTTCGCTCCTCGGTTTTGCGCGCGAGCGCATCTTGAAGCGTCAGGGCCGAAGGCTCCGCAACATCGACGCGCACGACATCATCTGCAAAATAGGTGAGTGCGTGGTCGCCGGCGGCGTGCGCCGCACAGCCATGATTAGTCTCTCCGACCTCGACGACGCGGAGATACGTGATGCCAAGAAGGGTCAGTTTTTCCTCACCGACCCGTACCGCTCCGTGGCCAACAACTCCGCCGTCTACGAACAAAAGCCGACCAATGCCGAGCTCATGGACGAATGGGTGGCTCTTATGAAGAGCGGTTCGGGCGAGCGCGGCATTTTCAACCGCGGAGGGCTCGAAGCGACGATGCCCGAGCGCCGCGTGAAGCTCTTAAAGAAGAAATACGGCAAAAAGGGTATCGGCCAGCTCGGCACCAACCCGTGCGGCGAAATCATCCTGCAGTCCAAGCAGTTCTGCAACCTTTCGGAGGTCATCGCGCGAGCAAACGACACCGAAAAGACGCTCGTCAAAAAGACCAAGCTCGCGACACTGCTCGGCACGTACCAGTCGACACTCACGAAATTCAATTACATCTCAAAGGATTGGACTGATAATTGTGAATCGGAGCGACTCCTCGGCGTCTCCATCACCGGCCAGTGGGATTGCCCCGCGGTACGCAACGGCAAGACCATGAAAAAGATGCGCGAGACTGCAAAGAAGACCAACGAGGCCTACGCGAAGCGTTTCGGCATTCCGATGTCGAGCTCCATCACGTGCGTGAAGCCCTCCGGCACCGTGTCGCAGACATTCGACTGCTCGTCGGGAATTCACCCGCGCAATTCGCAGTACTACATCCGTCGCGTCCGCATCTCGGCGACCGACTCGCTCTTCAAAATGGTGCGCGATCAGGGCATCCCGCATAATCCGGAAGTGGGACAGACGACAGACGAAGCCAACACCTTCGTTCTCGAATTTCCGGTCAAATCCCCCGCAGGCTCCATTTTCAAGAATGACCTTTCCGCAATCGAGCAACTCGAATACTGGAAGATGGTCAAACTCAATTGGACCGAACACAATCCGTCGGCGACGATTTCCGTCGGCGAAGAGGAGTGGGTCGCGGTCGTCGCGTGGCTCTTCGAGAACTGGGACATCGTCGGTGGACTGTCCTTCCTCCCGCGCGAGAACCATGTGTACCGCTTGGCTCCGTACGAATCGATAGACAAGAAACGCTACGACGAGCTCGCCTCGAAATTCCCGACGATAGATTATTCGAAGCTCGTGATTTACGAGCGGACCGACGAGACCGACCAGAAAAAGGAATTGGCGTGTGTCGGGGGTACGTGTGAAATCGTGTAGTCGGTACTATTGAAAGATGAACGCCCAGCCGATTTGGCTGGGCGCTTTCGTTTGTTGGGCTCTCGTCAGTCGATGGCGTAGAGACTGCTTTCCTCATCGGCCGGCGGTACTTCCCGCAGCTCGATCTCGGCGCCGGAGGGGACCTCGGTCTTGTCCCACAGCTCAGACTCGATGAACGTGTCGTTGATGTACGCATCGACCTCGCCGATCTCGCCCTTGAAGCCGCTCTTGCCCCTGCACACACGGCCCTTGCCGATGTCCACCGCACGCTTGAGGAAGAGGCGGCTTGCGGGGAAGGCGAAGGTCGATTCGTAGACTTTCGACCTATCGAGCGGCGTGAACTTCACCTTGATGTCGGTGGTCATCGCTGGCGAGCCCACGTTCCCATCGCTTTTTGAGGTATCCACCTCGCGTTGTGCGCGATTTGGATGTTGTAGGGGCCTGTGAGCCGGTCTACGAGGCTTTCCTCGAAATCGGCGAGCGCCTCTTTGCGCCCTTGAATGCGCAAGAACGGCGCGGGCTTGGCGCCGACGAGACTCTCGGATTTCGATTTGAACCACACGAGGTTGAGCTTATCTGCCTGCGGAAAGTCGCGAAGCAGCCTGCGGATGTAATCGAATTCGCTGGTAGCGTCGGCTTCTGTGAAGCCGATGAGTTGGATGTCGGGCATGGTGTGGACCTTTCCTTTTTGCCACGCACACAATGCCACATTTCACATCACAGGTCAACTCACGTAACTGC
>DATECE010000039.1:0-13577 GCA_036516595.1 Minisyncoccota bacterium
TCGCGGTGCAACAGATCTACCTCGACAACACGACGTCTGAGCAGACCCTCGCGGTCTTCAAGTTCGCGTCGAACAATGTCGAGAACATCGAGATCGACACCATCGCGCTCGGCCAGAACGGCACGACCAACAACGAGTCGGTCAGCATGTACAAACTGTACAAGGGCTCCGCAACGACGCCGTTTAGGACTGTGTCCAACGACGGTCAGGCCACGACGACAATCACACTCGCTTCTGGTGAGCTCGTGATTCCGAAGAACGACAACGTCAAGGTCACCGTCAAGGCCGTCATGAATGACATCGACGGTACGGTTGTCGTCAACGGCAACACAGTCATCGTGCAGCTCGGCTCGACGACGGCCACAGGCCTCGCGTCGCAGTCGACGTCGCTCGGCGACGACGAAGCGTACAAGACGATAGGCGGCGTAATCTACGAAGCCTACCCGTCGATTGCCTTCGACAGCTCGACGACCGGTATCGGTTCTGCCATCACAGGCAACTCGAGCCAGCTCGTCGCGCGCCTCAATGTCACCAACCCTGGCAACAAGGATGTGACCTTCGAGGGTGCGGACAGCGACCAGATCTCGGTTCAGCTCGTCGTAATCGGCGATGACACCGACACAGCCACGGAGGCCCTGACGCTCAAGGATGAGAACGGTACGGTGCTTGCATCGACCACATTCTCGAGCGCCTCGGGTACGACTCAGGAGGACTTCGACTTCAAGGGCACAGGTACCAACCTGACCTACACGATTCCCGCTGGAGCGACGAAGACCCTGTACATCTACGCGGACACGGCTGACCTCGAAGACAACGGTGACCTCATCCAAATTACGTTGGATGACGCGGCTGCCGATGTAACCTTCGGTATCAGCAACACTGGCGCGTTTACGGAGGGTGATATCATCTTCCGCGGCGACCCAGCTGGTCCGGTACTCCGGTACACGACGACCTAAGCTTCTCTGACCTTGGCTTGAATCTCCGGATTCTCGCTAAGCGAAGCGACTTGGATCCGATTACGGCGACAACGTAATCAGCAAAGCCCCCTCCGAAAGGAGGGGGCTTTTGCGTTTGGGCGTTGCGGCGGCGGGCTGTAGAATGCGCATATGCAAAGCACACACTCACACATATTGGTTTATATCGTCGCAGGCATCGTAGTCGTCGGTCTCATCGTCGCGTTCTTTGTGTATCGTAGCGATGTGCCCGCCCCTTCTGACCTTCCGCTCTCGGGGCAAGGTACGACCACTGTGGCGACAAGTACGGCAACTACTGCGACGACGCCTACCAAACAACCGGAGGTCACGACACCGGTGGCCCCCGACAATACTGCTGCCGTGAAAGCGGCGATGGCTGTCGGAGATAGCAAGTATCGCGCAAGCGACTATGCGGGTGCGCGTGACCAGTGGGAATACGTGTCGCGAACGTGGCCGACCAACAGCTATTCTTTCGTGAGTCTCGCTCAACTCTACGAAAAGCAATACAGGGACTACTCAAGCGCGGAAAAGAATTATCTCGCAGCGATACAAAATGCACCGGCCGTGTATGCCTCCGCTCTCTACCGCGACCTTTTCAATGTATATGCGAATTTTTACAAGCAAAACGCAGGCAATGCGGAAAGCACGCTCAAGGCCGGAATCGCGGCAAATCCGAAGGCGATAGACCTCTCCATCCTTCTCGCCCAGTACTATCGCGATCACGGTCGCACGGCGGAGGCGAAGGCACAGTACGACCTTGCCATCGCCGCGGCAAAGGCCGCCGGCAGCACCTCGCTTGTCGCCACCCTCGAAACCGAAAAATCTTCATTTTAACCGGAATTCGCGGTGATTATTCCGATATTGCTATTGTGAAGCGGGACGGTATCATTGGTACATGAAGAATTACCTACGAAATCACCTCACTATAGGAGCCTTCGTGGTCATTTTAGTCATAGTTACAGCCGCTATTTGGAGAGTCCGACAGGCTGATGACTCACTCTCGGTCGTCTATCTAGCCACAGGAGAGGTTTACATCGGTACATTGAGCACCTTTCCCCGATTGACACTGGCGGCTGACGGTTACCAGTTCCAAACGGTGCCGGGACAGGGTGGTACCGCACCCACTACGCAGCTTGTCCCTATCTCCGAGGCGCAGTGGGCCCCGAAAAAGCTCTATCTAAACCGCGACCAGGTCGTATTATATGGCCCATTATCTGAAGAAAGTGCCATTTCCGCGACCCTCCGGCAGAGGAACGCGACAACCGCGGCTGAGTAGAGCCATTCCTTCATAAAGTTGAGAATCCGAACCAGACAGGGACCGTCCCGTTTCATGGTTTGAGGCCTATCTAATGAGGTTATCCACATAGAGCACGCTCAGTCCAGAAAGGGCCGGACTCGCTTGTTACAATTGCAGGGACATAAAGATCTCTCAGAAAAGGGCTTTGTGGTGTTGAAATCAAGGAGAATTCAAGGTCGATACAGCCGTTTCTTCGCTTTGTCCGCAGTTATCAATATGAGTCGTTAAAATTAAGTTAACAACATGAAAACACTTAGTAGATTGCAGTTTCTTTCAGCATTAGTAATCCTCGCGGTGGCAGTAGTCCTCGGGACCGCAGGTATAGCGCGCGCTACCCTGACCATCGCCGCGACGAGCCTTACGACAGACGGTGCGTTCACAGTTACTTCCGTAGCTGGTACGGACGTGACGATGTTCGCAGCCAACACCACGGGCACGATTACAATCGGAGGTACAGCGCAGACGGGCACCTTCAACATCGGCACGTCGACGGGCGCCATGGCGATGAACATAGCTACCGGCAACGGTGCAAAGACAGTCACCATCGCCAGCGGCACGGGCATTGACACGATAGTAATCGGCGGAGGCGGTACCGCGGCCGACAACATCGACATCGGCGACGTCTTGGCGGACGTTGATATCAACGGCGCTAGCGGCATCGTGGCAGGCACGGGCGATGCGCTCACGATTACGGCCAACGCGGCCTCGACGTGGTCCACGACTGCAGGTGCTCTCACGATTACTGCGGCAACGACCATCCAGATAGGTAGCGCGACCGCCGGCCTCACCTACTACGAAGATACGGAGGCGGTGACGGCAGACAACACGCTGACCGTCGCAGAATCCGGTACCACCTACTACGTCAGCGGCGCGCTGGCGACGTCGACTCTTCCTGCAGTAGCAAGCTCAAACGGCGTAGTCTTCAGGTTCGTGGTAGGGGCTACACTCACGGGTTCCCACATTATAGCCACGAGCGATGCCAGCGATATCATCGAGGGCTCGCTTATCGTTGCGGGCGCGGTCGTTGACTGTGCTGCGGAAGACGCCATTACGTTTGTGGACGCCGCCAACCTCGGTGACTTCGTAGAGGTTCGCTCCAACGGCACCAAGTGGTTCGTTACGACGAGCAATGGTTTGGCGTCGGGTAAAATCACGTGCACCGCGGCTGGCGCGTAAATCTGGTAGTCATTACTCACTCAACTAATCCCCCGCAGTGGCGTCTCGTATGAGCCGCCACTGCGGAGGAAACAAATTATGACTATCAGTACCTATAGCA
The DNA here is from genome assembly GCA_036516595.1 of Minisyncoccota bacterium. Lineage (GTDB taxonomy): Bacteria > Patescibacteriota > Minisyncoccia > Phycocordibacterales > UBA2100 > UBA10103. The sequence goes on from DATECE010000039.1 coordinate 3,548, forward strand.
AAATGGCTGCACTGGTCCTCGCAAGCGCAGTTGCGGCGATGGTACTGGTGCTACCACAGACAACCCGTGCGGCATTTGACGACCTGACGCTCACGACTGGTGTCGACATCTCTTCGGGCGGCGTATCGTTTGACGTTTTCGGAAACTCGGCTGTCATCGAATCCATCGCTGTCGGCGCGTCGACCTTCACGCTCACGATGCCGGCAGGCTCGACGATTGCGATTCAAAATAGCAGCAGCTATCGGATTGACCACGACATCGCAAGCACTGAATACTACAGCACGTACTGCCCCGGCGCGGCAGAGTCACGTCTCACCATTACGATACCGAGTGGTATCGGGGATCAGACGATCATCATCACCCCGACAACAACAACGTGTGGTGGCGGCGGAGGAGGCGGTAGCGTCACGACGACAACCACGACCACGCCGACCCCGACGACTACAACGACAACCACGACGGAAACCACAACGACGACTCCGGCAAGCGACGAGGCGACGCAGCGTGCTCAGCTTCAGGCGCAGATTAATGCGCTTTTGGTTCAGCTCAACGCCCTGCTTGCGGCGCGTGGTCAGGCTCCCGTGAGCGCGAACGCCAACGCGAGCTTCAATCGCGACCTCGAGACGGGGTCTACGGGCGAAGACGTGCGTGCGCTCCAAGCATGGCTCAATGGGAACGGCTACATGGTTGCATCGACCGGCGCTGGTTCGCCGGGCAACGAAACGACGATGTTTGGCGGTCTCACCCGCGCGGCGTTGATTAAGTATCAAAAAGCCATGGGCATCACGCCTGCGGTCGGCTACTTTGGTCCCAAGACCCGCGCCTATATCGCGGCAAATCCGTAAAGACACGAAGCATTGCGCTAAAACGCTACGCGAGTGGCGGCATACATCGACCACTGAGGTCGATGTATGCGTTGAGGCGCCCAAAGGATGATGCTATAGTCTTTGCGACATGAAAATATTTTCTACACTCACACTTGCGGGACTTCTCCTCGTGCCCATCGCCGCCTCCGCCGGCTCAGAACTTCGGTTTGCATCGGATGGCGGTATCAGTGCGAAAGGGCTCATGGTCCAGCAGATTGCGGGCACCAATCTCTTCGTACGGGCTCTATGGGGCGAGACCTATATACGACTTGTCGTGGTCAGTAACTCGAGCACCAAAATTACGAAAGCGTACGGAGAAGCCGCAAGTATCGGCGACATAAAAGACAAAGACACCATCGATGTAGAGGGAAGACTCTCGTCGGGTGGCGACAGTCTCGTCATCAATGCATCCAGCATTCGCGACGCGAATTTGCTCGTCGCGGGCAAGACTATTTCGGGCATGGTAATCGCGCTCGACAGTGCTGAGAATTCTATTACCGTCGAGGACAAGGTGCTCGGCAAAACGGCAGTTGCCGTCGGGGGTGCGGCAATAACCAAGGGTGTGCGGGCGGTAGGCATGGGGGAGGTAAAGGCGGGGGACAAAGTGCTCTCAGCCGAAGGCTCGTACGATTACAGCACCAAAAAATTCACGGCGACGGCAATCTCTGTCCATCAGGAAGCGAGCATCTTCAAGGCGCGAAATTTTGAGGGCTCGCTCAAGAGCATCTCCTCGACCTCGCTCCCGACCACCGTGGTTGTCACCGTAGGCAGCACAGACTATACGGTGTACCTCTCAGAAAAAAGCGCGATTCTCAGCAAGTCGCGCAAATCGGCCACGCTCTCACGCTTCGTCGTGGGGGACAGTGTGCGTTTTTGGGGTTCCATCCGCGAGGCCAATCTCTCCGAAGTGGACGCGGAAATCCTCCGCGACTTGACGTTCTAAGGTCCACCCCTCCCAGTAGGGGACAACTATAACTATGCGGCCGCATAGTTATAGTTGTGCCCTATTTCAGTTCGAAATGACGCCTAATTGGGCGATCGTTCTCGATTTGCGCGGCAACGATGTATAAGACACCGCCTCCAACCTCGATGTGCGTTTTCAGGAGCGCGATAATTTCCTCGCAGTCGTATGGGTAGACCCAAACACTATGTTGTAGCCGAAAAAACCCGATACGTATCAGTGTTTCGCGCAAGCGGTTACGAAGCGCACGATTTCTTTCGGCAACGTCGAAAATGACGATTCGCCACTGCCGATCCCAACGAAGCGGTTTTCGTGATGATTCTACCCATGCGTGCAAATGCTGCGTACCCTTGGGTGTAATCCGGAGAAAACTCTTGCCCGACTTCTCCTCAAAAGTGACAAGTCCTTCAGTGGCGAGACGCCCGACAGCCGAGCGCCCGCTTGTGAGCCCGCTGCGACTGAGAGGTTTCTTAAGGTAGCGCATTGCGCCCGGAAGTACGACCGCAACAGTCATCAGACCGCCGACAGCAAGAGTGCTCAAGATTGCTTGCCGTATTCGAGTATTGCGCAACACCTTTTTCGCTTCCGACTCTACCGACATGTGAGCAATTATAACCATGCGGCCGCATAGTTATAATTGCATGCAGTAATCGTGGGGAAAAGAGGGCGTGTATGTGGGAGCGCGGTGCTAAAATCGACGGGATGAAGAAACTCTCATATGTTGCAAAGAAATGGTGGTTTTGGGTGATTGCGATACCTGTCTTGCTCTACATTGCTCTCGTCATCTACCGTATCCCCGCAGTCGCTGAGCAAAACAGGACTGCTGCAGCAATCGAGCGCATACAGTCGGCGAAGCTCACCATGACGCACGTGGACGGTAAGCATCTCCCGCCGCGACCGGACGACGCACAAGCAAATGCGACTATCGAAGGTATCGACGCCAACGTCAACGGAATTCGAGACGATGTCGAGCGCGCAATTTTTGACGAATACCCCGATGACATAAAAGTCCGCGCCGCAATGCTGCAATATGCGATGGCCGAGCAAATGTATTTGACGGAGGTGTTTAACTCGGAATCATGGAAAGCCGCTATTTATCAAACGGACCGAGGTTACGGCTGCCTATACGATAATTCGAATGGCCTGAAAGGCACCAATAATCTGCAAAGCAAAGTTGACTCTCTAATGTTGAATACGTCACAGCGTCAAGAAAAATTTGAAAGTCTTTACTCTCACGAAGTTTCCTATACGTTGCCAAGCGGAGAAGATTGCGATGTTCCTTAGCGCATGCGAAAGATTATTGCGTGCACGATCATTATTTTTGCGTGTCCCGCGGTTGCAGTTGCGGCGTGTGACATGGACGGCGCAACGATTGTATTTGTAAATGGCGTTTTTACGGATTCTTCAAAAGCCAAAGTAAATCGGCTTGAGCTAGAGAAAGCAACTGAACGAATTACGCCAAATGTGAAGGTGGTGAACGGCTTCAACCCACCTCACCTTGCCGGACTAGCCGATGCAATTCAAGTGATTTCTCAGGCATGGGGCACGCCGCTTTCGAATTACGACAGAGACACAATTCTGCGACAGGTGCACGGGGAGTTGGTTACAAGAAAGGTACTTCTCCTTGGCCACTCGCAAGGGACATTTTATACGAATGAGATATATGAATATCTCGTCAAGAATGGCGTTTCGAAAGAATCTATCGCCGTCTACAACGTCGCGACGCCCGCGAGTTACGTCGCAGGAGGCGGAACATATCTCACATCCGCAAACGATAATCTCGTCACAAATGTAAGACAGTGGACAGCGACTGCTGGCGCAAGCGAGCCGCTCACTGCGAATATACTCATTCCTGTTGCGCATCCGGAAGTTAAGGAGCTGTGGCGCGGACATTCATTCAGCGGTGAGTATTTGGCAGGCGCTTCGGAACGAATCGTCAGGGATATCGAAAAGGCGATATCTAAACTCAAGACGGGGGACTCTGCTGCCGAGAGCTGCTTCACACCACCGGAGGAAACGATGACACAAAAGGCACAGAAAGTGTTTTTTTCGGTTGCCGACCCGACTACAAAGGCGGGCTTTGCTGCCGCTGCGCAGGCAGGGCGTGTTGCGGTCGCGTTCAAAAACGACTCTGTCGCGGGCGTCAAATTTCTAGGCAATGCTTTGGCGGGTCTCTTCAAAAGTCCGAATGTTGCGGCAAATCAAGCTGGTGCGGCGGCACTTGCGGTTTCAAGTGCTGAAGCGAGTACACAGCAGGAGAGGAAGCAGTCTGCGCAGACGCAGGCGGCGGCAAATGTGAGCACTGGCGTCCAAGCTCCCGTGCAGACCGAACCCACGGCTCTTTCTGCCGCCCCAGCGGCTCCATTGGTGCCTTCACAGACTCCGACTCCCGAGCCCTCTCCTCCACAATTGACCGTGACGCCTACGCCGCAGAGCGAAGCGCCCTCGCCCTATGGCTACCTCGTGCCAGTTCCCGTGTCCCCCGGATTCGGCGCCGGTGGCGGAGGTGGTGGAAGCGGAGAGGAAGACTCGGAGGATTCGGTAGAGGTCGAAGTTGAAATAGAACTTGCCGTGACGAGCCCTGCGGAGGGTACGGTTCAAGCGACCACAAGCGTGACCGCAAGTGGCACGGCGACCGACGGCACAATCGTCACCGTCACGTACGGCTCCGACATCGCCACGACAACCGCCTCGGGCGGCGTATGGTCACTCTCACTTGCGCTTCTCGAGGGCGATACTCCTTTCTCCTTCATCGCGGCAGACAGCGAAGGTAACGAGTCGGATGCGGTGGCCCGTACCGTGACTGTCGATACGATGGCTCCCGCAGCTCCCGTGTTCGCAATTACTGAGTGTGATTTCTCGCTCTCGTCCTCCTTTTGCCTCCTCGCATCGGAGGATGTGGAACTCACATGGAGCGACGTAAGCGGTGCTGCGAATTATGCGGTGGTAATCAACGGCATCGCACAAACCGTCATCACTGCGACGACCTCGTCGAGTGCTATCGCGAGCGGGGCGACGAGCACGTTTGCCGTTGTTGCGTACGATGCGGCTGGCAACAGCGCGACATCGACTGAGGTGGATGTGTATGCCACATCGAGTCCTCTATTCATCAATGAAATTGCGTGGGCGGGCACCGATGCACTCGCGACTGATGAATGGATAGAGCTCTACAATACATCGCCGTACGCACTCAATCTCTCATCGGTCGTGCTCGATATCGACGGGAGTGGAATTGCGCTGAGCGGAACGCTTGCGGCTGGCGGTCTGTACCTCATCGAAGACAGAGAGGAGGCAACAAGCAAAGCGCACAATCTTATCTCCGACCTCTCCCTCGACGATGCCGGAGCGAAAATACAACTCACAGACGGTAATGGCACGCAACTCGATGCGACACCGGATGTGGCGATATGCGCAGGCTGGTGCGAGGGATCTGCGTCGGCAACGATAGGTACCTCACCGCAAAGGGGGACGCTGACGGCGAAGCTCACGATGGAGCGGGTGAGCAGCGCAACCGATGGGACACTGTCGGCGAGCTGGCAGGATAATGACACATACATTCGTCTCTCATCCGATAGAGCAGATGATGCGAATAACGATGACATTATAGGAACGCCAGCGGTAGCGAATAGCAGCGGCTTGCCGAGCGCCGGATGGAGCTGCGGCGACGGTGTCCTAGCATCGCCCGGCGGCGCATACAATCCGACGTTCAGCTTCTGCGCCTACCTGACCGCATTCATCCATACCAATGCAAATCGCCACGGGGCAGTCTTCCAAGGCACTGTCGGTAGTTCGACACTTGTAGCGGGCGGTGGTCTCAACAAGGTGATTTCCGGCGAGATCAATACTTCTGGATTGCTAACCGCGCTTACAACATCGAACGCAGGTGACGGATTCTTTGTCGCGCTGTACGAGACGCGGACGGGACCAGCATACGACGACGTATTTGATTTTGTCGATTATTTCGAGGGTGATGAGCTAAATCCGCCGCACAATAATTTCGTGACTATCCCGTGGACGTACGAGCCGTAACAAGAGTGCGATATAATTAGCGACATGCAGCCGCAGCCGGTGAATTCGTTTGCGAAATTTACACTCGGATTTCTCACGTTTCTCTCCGTGAGCTTCGGCGTCACCTATGCCGTGAGCACACTCGCCGAGGCAAAAGATGCCGACCAAGCCGCCGCCGCGGCTCTCGCGCAGATGCTGGTGCAGGCAGAATAAAAAAGATACGCCGAGGCAGAGCCTCGGCGTTTTTGTGGAATTCGCCGCTGTGGCGAATTCTAGAGCATCATGGTCACGGAGCGGACCCCGATAAGCTTGATGCGGGCCCTTTTCGGACTCCGCGGGATGCTGGAGCGCCACCGATGCAGTTGCCGGAGCTCTGCGATGAGCGGCGGCGGCGGATACAGGCCCTCGAAGACCTGCTCCACGGTCGGCGGGATTTCAACGCCCGTGGCGTGCTTGCGAATAGGCTCGGGATTGAGCCTCCGTATCCAAAGTCGCGCCATGCGTGACCCCCTGTGCGTTTGAGTTGCAGAACGTTGGCACCGGAGCCGCGTGGCACCGGTGCAGGTTGTTGGGATAGGGAAGACGCCTCCCCGTTACATCACAAATCTTTTGTCGGCAAATCGACACCGGTTTCATCGGCCAAAATACAGATCTTGCGAAGCTGTATCAGGTTGATGGCTTTGAATCGTTTTGCCTTTGGCCCCTTACGGAGCACCTCTTCGAGTGATGCTGCGGCGATTTCGCCGACCTCCTTCTGCACTCGATTGACGAGCGCCGTCTGGATGTCGGATAGTCCCCGCAAAGTCTCGTTTATCATGCGTCTTCCTCGTCAGTTGTAGGAACGTGTTCCCGTTCTCTCCTGACGCCACCCCTATGCAATTTCTGTGCGAGACAATAGCACGAAAACGCCTTTAAGTCAAACGGGGGCAGGAGGCCACTGTGTGCGGACGGCATCCCGTGACCGGCGGTCAATTGGATTTGACCGTTGAGGAGCTTCCTGTACTATGCACCGCACAAGGCCGGAGAAAGCGAGCATCCCAAACGGGAGTCAGTCTTGCCGAGGCGCGGCCCGTTAGAACGCGAAGCGTTTCTAATGGGCTCGAACCTCCTAAAACCTTGTAGGTCGAACTACCCCAGAGAGATAGGCTTCGCCATCTCACGGGGTCTAAGATTTACTAACTCGCTATTTGAAATGGCTCGTAAGAAAATCTAAGATGGCAAAAACGAAAGAACAAAAAGCGGAAATAGTAGCGAAGCTCGAAGAGGCGTTTAAAGGCGCCGCTTCAACGGTCTTTCTGCATTTCCGAGGGGTTTCCGTCGCCGACGAAACGGCGCTTCGCCGCGGCCTCCGCGCCGACGAAGTGAAGTACGTCGTCGCCAAGAAAACGCTCATTCGTCGCGCGCTCGAGAATCTCGGGCACAAAGCATCTGACCTCTCGCTTGATGGCGAAGTTGCCATCGCGTACGGCGGCGGAGCAGATGCGACCGCGGCAGCAAGACTCATTCACGATGCCGGCAAGAAACTTGTCGACAAGCTCGTGATACTCGGGGGTATCTTCGAGGGGAAATTGCAGGGACAAGCGCAGATGCAGGAAATTGCGACGATACCGTCGATGCCTCAGCTGCGTGGCATGTTCGTCAACGTTATCAACAGCCCTATTCAAGGTATGGCTATCGTCCTTCAAGCGATGGCCGACAAGTCCGCCCAAGGCGGATCAGCCTAGGGCTGAAAGGGCTTAATCAATAATGATATGAGTGAAGATGTAAATCCGGAGGTCGAGGCAGCTGCGGAGACGCAGAACACCGAGGCTCCGTCGGCGGCTAGTGCCGCAGAGAGCGCGGTCGAAGTGCCCGCCAAGTTCAAGAAAATCGTCCAAGAAATCGAAGAGATGACCGTCCTCGAGCTCAACGAGCTCGTGAAGGTCTTCGAAAAGAAGTTCGGTGTCTCGGCCGCGGCCGTCGCGGTCGCGGGGCCAGCAGCCGGCGGCGCAGCCGCTGAAGAGAAGAGTGAGTTCAACGTCGAGCTCACTGCAGCAGGCGAGCAGAAAATCGCGGTCATCAAGGTCGTGAAAGAAGTGCTCGCACTCGGTCTCAAGGAGGCCAAGGACCTCGTCGAGGCCGCTCCTTCCATGCTCAAAGAGGGCGTGAAGAAAGAGGATGCCGAGGCGTGGAAAAAGAAGATAGAGGCAGCAGGCGGAAAAGTTACTCTCAAGTAATACTGCAGTTCCTGCAAAGCGGAAGCCCAGCAGTGATGCTGGGCTTTTTGCGGATGGCGCGAACGATCATAGCGCTACTTCTTGCTGTATTGAATCGTCGCGACGAATTTCGTGTTGCCCTTTTCGTCAACGATGAGCGTGTTGCCGGCGCTATGCACGCGTCGATCAGGGTGGGCTGCGCCGTAATCCTCCATGATCTTGAACAGATCCGGCCCTTTCCCTTTTGAGGGATAACTGACGTGGTACTCGCCGGGAGGCATCGTGATCTCGATAATATCCGATGCTTCGGGCATGAGCCTGAGCACCAACGTCACGCTGATGATTGTAATTCCTACAAATGCCGCGAAAATGATGAGGGTGGCGATTCGTGGGCTCAGCCTGTGAACATGATTTGCGATGGCCATATACTCTCTCCGAGTCTTGAGGCATTTCCGAGAGAACTCTAGCAGGAGGCGGCGAGCCGCGCTACCATGCCCCTTGTGAAGACAGTACACCTCGGACTCGGGACCAACCTCGGCGACCGCATCGCCAACATGCGCGCAGCGCTCGAAAAAATCGCCTCACACGTGAACATCACAAAACGCAGTTCGGTTTATATCACGCAGCCGCAGGGAGTAGGTGAACAGCCATATTTTTACAACATGGCCATCGAAGCGGAGACCGAGCTCGGTCCCCACGAGCTCCTCGACCACGTGAAATCTATCGAACAGGCTCTCGGGGAACATGTTCACAATGAGCCGCGCGTCATCGATATCGATATCCTCCTCATTGGCGACGAGGTACACGAAACGGCGGAACTTTCCGTCCCGCATCCGAGGATGCACGAGCGTGCGTTCGTTCTTGCACCGCTCATGGAAATCGCACACCTCACCATGCATCCGCTCGTCGGCAAATGTATCGCCGACCTCGAAGACGCACTCGGTCCCTACGGACATCTATGCATGCTCGCCGACGAACAGCTATGAACCCCATGAGAGAAAAACGTCGAGCACGGATGGCAACCGAGCTTTGCTATAAATCTATATGACAAGAACCGATGGAAAGAGACTCTCTCACGGGGTGAATTTTGAATGGGGGGCGAAGACGTACGTGATGGGCATTATCAACCTTACGCCCGACTCATTTTCCGGCGACGGGATAGAGGGGGTTGCCGCTGCGGTGGCGCAGGGCAGACGTATGGAGGCCGAGGGCGCCGACATCCTCGACATCGGGGGCGAGAGCACCCGTCCGGCGTCGACGCCGACTACGCTCGAAGAAGAGCTTGCGCGCGTCATACCAGCAGTTGAGGCTCTCGTGAAAGCAGTCCACATCCCCATCTCTATCGATACATACAAGGCGGAGGTCGCACGGCAGGCAATCGCCGCCGGCGCGCAGATGGTCAACGATGTGTGGGCGGGCCGTATGGAGCCGGACATCTTGAACGTAGCCGCCAAGTCGGGAGTACCCATCGTATTGATGCACAACCGGAGTGAGGCCCCTGCCCGAGGCGGGTCGGCCTTGGGCCGAAAAGGTGTGCAGGTTGATGGAAAGCTTGGCGGCAGGTACATCGGCGTCGAATACGATGACGTGCTCGGCGATATCAAAAAAGAATTGCAGGAGCGGATTCTCGCAGCACGTGCGGCGGGTGTGCGCAAGGAAAACATCATCATCGACCCCGGCATCGGCTTCGGCAAAACGGTCGAACAGAATCTTGAGCTCGTGCGTAGGCTCGACGAACTCAAGACACTCGGGCACCCCATATTGGTCGGCCCATCCCGCAAATCTTTCGTCGGCTACACGCTCAATCTTTCGCCCGACGAGCGGCTCGAAGGCTCGCTCGCGGCGGTGACACTCTGCACACAAAAGGGAGCGGACATCGTGCGGGTGCACGATGTCCTTGAAGGTAGACGTGCTGCCGCGTTCACCGATGCCGTGGTCCGGTAGCGGTCAGTTTTCCTATCCACATCCACACTCTAGTCGCACCGCAAGGTGCTACTATT
>DATECE010000040.1:0-10396 GCA_036516595.1 Minisyncoccota bacterium
GGCCTCAATAGCGCAAAGAATGCGGGTATTCTCGCTGCCCAGATTCTCGGTGCCGGTAACGAAACTGTTCGTGCGGCCATTGTCTCGTACAAGGAGAACATGACGAAGGACTTGCTCGCAAAGGACCAGAAGCTACAGGACGTCGGCTATAAGAAATATTTAGAAGGAAAAGCATGAGCGCGAAAAGTGAATACGCGAAGGCGGGCGTCGATTACACACAGATGGAGCCATTCAAGATGGCGATGATTGAAACAGGAAAAAAGACACTGACATTCCCCAATAAGCGCGGCGTATACATCAATGACGAGGCAATCCACGCGCACGGCGCAGTGTTCGAGTATCGGGGAAGTGAGCCGCATATTTGGTGCAAGACGCACGAGGATCTGGGCAACAAGAATTGGATTGCTGAGTGGATGTATGAGAGAACGGGCAAGACATATTACGATGCCATTGGTATCGATACAGCTCTCATCGTCGTCAACGATGTCATCGCACAGGGAGCGCTTCCTGTAGTTTTCAACGACCAACTCGAAGCGAGCGATAGTTCATGGTACTCGGACGAGGTTCGCTCAAAAGATCTCGCAGCAGGTTTTTTGAAGATATGTGAGGAAGTGGGAATGGCGCTGCCCGCCGGCGAGAGTGCGACGTGTAAATATATAATTAACCCGAAACCGCCCGTAAAGCAGGTCGTCACGCTCAGTGGCTCTGTCACCGGCATCGTTGCGCCACGCGGCAGGCTCGTCACTGGCCGCAAGCTATCTGCGGGCGACCACATCATTGCCGTAGCATCGAGCGGACTCCATGCGAACGGCATCTCACTTGTTATCAAGAAGGCAATGGAGTTGCCGGACCAATTCCTTACCAAATTGCCGAACGGCAATACTCTCGGCGCGGAAGCGCTCATAGCCACGCGTTCATATGTCGCGCTCGTCGAGGCGCTTCTCGATGCTGGCGTGGACGTGCATGCGTTTCTCCCCGGCACGGGCGATGCCATCGGCAAGATAGCCTTCGATAAGCGCAAGTACACGTACCGCATCCATTCGTGGCTTCAGGTTCCGCCACTCTTTACCTATATGAGAGAACAGCTCGGTATCCCGATTAAGGATTGCCTCAAGACCTTCAATTGGGGTGCGGGGTATTATGTATTTGTTCCTCCGAATGAAGCTGAACGCGTTGTAACTGTCGGCACGAAGGCAGGATACGAACTCGCAGATGTCGGGACAGTCGCGGAGGGGGAACGTCAGGTTATATTTGAACCTGAGAACATTACGCTCCCGCCGCCGGGAGAATGATATGGCTCAAGCGGTAATTTTCGACATGGATGGTGTGATAGTCGACACCGAACCACAGCACAATAAATTTGTCCGTGATTTTGTTGCGAAACGAGGAGGTGGCGAGCCGAAAAATCTCAGCCGGTTTTATGGACAAACCACTCGGGAACTTTGGTCCGCTTTAAAAGAAGAAGTTGGTCTGAAAGAGGATATAGATACCTTGGCTGAGGAAAGTCGGACAGGATTTATCGAGTACCTCCGGTCTCTGCCGCAGTTGCCCACGATAAAGGGGGTCACGGAACTCATCGAGGACATTTCCCGTGCAAAGCTCGCGCTCGCTATTGCGACGGCAGCGAATGCGCGTCGTCTCGCCCTCATACTTGTGAGAACAGGGCTTCAAGATATGTTCACTGTGCAAGTAAGCGGGGACGATGGTGCCCGCGGCAAACCTGAGCCTGATATGTTTTTGCTTGCTGCGCGGCGGCTTAGCATTAAGCCCGAGGAGTGCGTCGTTATTGAAGATTCTCGCAACGGGGTTCTTGCAGCTAAAAATGCCGGAATGAAAACGATAGGCTATGCTGGTTCTACTGAAAACCGTGACGACTTATCCTCGGCTGACAGGATAGTTACCGATTTCTCCGAACTCAATGGAGAACAGCTCAAATCGATGTAAAATATCCTCATGGAAGTACTTCGAGAAACAAATTTCAAGAATCTTGGAAAGAAAAAAACCGGCAAGGTGCGCGATATCTATGAACAGAAGGACCGCTTGATACTCATAACGACCGATAGGCACTCATCCTTCGACCGAATCATTGCGCACGTCCCTCACAAGGGGCAGGTGCTCAATCAGATTACTGCATATTGGATGGATGCGACGAAGGATATTGTACAGAACGCTCTCCTTTCGATACCGGACGAGAACGTGTGTGTTGCGAAACGATGCAAACTCGTGCCAGTCGAGGCCGTTGTACGCGGGTACTTGACCGGCGTCACCGGCACTTCAATCTGGACTCGGTACAGTGCGGGCGAGCGCAACTTCGGCGGCATCACCCTGCCGGATGGCATGAAAAAAAATGAGAAACTGCCGGCACCAATCTTCGATCCAACTACGAAAGAAGAGACACATGACCGCGCGCTCACGCCCGATGAGATGATTGCGGAAGGATTCATCACCCGTGAGCTCTTCGAGAGCCTGAAAACAACGGCGCTCAAACTTTTTGCACGCGGGCAGGAAATCGCAGCACAGCGAAGTCTCATCCTCGTCGATACGAAATACGAATTTGGACTGGATGAATCCGGCATGCTGACTTTGATAGACGAAGTGCACACGCCCGATTCTTCGCGATACTGGAGGCTCGGCTCGTACGAAGAGCGGCTAAGAAAAGGTGAGGAGCCCGAGTACTTTGATAAGGAATTTCTGCGCCTGTGGTTCAAAGAGCACTCGGACCCCTACAAGGACGCCGTATTACCCGAAGCGCCGAGAGAGCTTGTGGAGGAGCTCGCGCGCCGCTATATTGCCATCTATGAAGAGATTACGGGGCAAGGCTTCAAAGCAGGGGAGGAACCGGCCCTCGCGCGTATCGAGAAAAACCTCCGCCCCTTTGCCGCTTGAGGAACTGACCGCGATTAGTTCGGTCGACGGGCGGTATCGCCGCATCTCGGAGGCTCTTGCGCCATATTTTAGCGAATACGCGCTCATCCGCTTTCGCACAGAGGTCGAGTGCCGGTATCTCGTCGCTCTTTCCTCTGCGCGCGGACTTGGCGTCCGCCGTCTCACGGATGTGGAGAAGCGCACACTCGAAAAACTTTCGAACATCAGTCTTGAGGATGCGCGTCTTATAAAACAAATCGAGCGGGAAGGTCACGACGGTATACCTGCGACAAACCACGATGTAAAAGCGATTGAGTATTTTCTAAAGCGCGCACTTCGTGGGACAACGCTTGAAGATACAACGGAGTGGCTCCATTTCGCGCTCACCTCTGAAGACGTGAATAGCGTCGCCTACGCCCTTGCTTTCAGCGCCGCACTCACAGAAGCCATCATCCCCTCGTTTGAGGGCATACAGCGTGAATTGGATGCCCTCGCGACAAGGCACGGGAATGCCGCGATGCTCGCGCGCACGCACGGGCAGGCGGCAAGCCCCACGACGTTTGGAAAAGAAATGATGGTGTTCTCGAAACGGCTCGAGAGGCAGCTCGACCAACTGCGTGCCATGCATCTCAGCGTGAAATGGGGCGGTGCTACGGGAAACTACAATGCGCACATGGCCGCAGCTCCCGAGGTGGATTGGCGCTCGTTCGCCCGACGCTTCGTCTCGCACCTAAATGACGGCCGAACAGTTAAGCTCGAACTGAATGAATTCACTACACAGATAGAACCGCACGATTCGTATGCTGAGTATTTCGATTGCATGCGCCGCGCCAATACGATACTCCTCGATTTCTCGCAGGATATGTGGCGGTACATCAGCGACGGCTGGATAGGACAGCGACCGAAGGCAGGGGAGGTGGGTTCGAGCACGATGCCGCACAAGGTGAACCCGATAGATTTTGAGAACGCTGAGGGGAATTTGGGTGTGGCAAATGCGCTTTTCGAGCACTTCTCCCGCAAACTTCCGATTTCGAGATTACAGCGCGACCTTTCGGATTCGACAGTCGAGAGAGCCTTTGGTACCGCACTCGCACATTCGCTCATTGCACATCAATCCCTCATGCGCGGATTCGGAAAAATCACAGTCAACGTTTCTGCGATGCGTACGGCGCTCATGAGTCATCCGGAAGTATTGGCGGAGGCAATTCAGACGGCTCTTCGGCGGGAGAACGTCGCCGTCCCGTACGAGAAATTGAAAGAACTCACGCGCGGAAAAAAAGTCACGCTGCGGGACTTCGCCGTATTCATCGACGCGCTCGACATCGGTAAGGAGACAAAAAAACGCCTCAAGGCGCTCCGTCCCGAGACATATACGGGGCTTGCTGCACACCTCGCGAAGGGTGAATAGGATATTCACACGTGAGCAAAATGTGAATTGCCGTAAGGCTGAATCTCTGCTATCGTCTATATATTATAAAGGTCGATGGCGTTCTGCCAGATGCGGCGCGGGGAGTCGACGCCTCGCAAAGCAAAGGGCAACAGCGCGCAGAGAAAAGGTCCGCACACGGTGCGGATTTTTTCTATCTGGCGAGGATAGCGAGCGAAATGAACGTTTACGTTCATTTCCGAGCGTCGCAGCCAGCAAGGTCGCTGCGACCTTCATCCGGCCAGTGGCATCCTGCGACTGAGCACCGAAAGCTTTAATGCTATCTTGTGACGGTCGTCATAAGATAGTCTTAAAAAAGCTGCTACTGCTTGAGGCCAAGACCTGTGCGGATGAGATACCAATTCACAGCGACGAGCGCTACAATCATGAAGCCAAGCATCGCGACCGCAATCCAGATGGAAATATCGCTGATACCGAGAAAACCGTATCGGAATCCATTGATGAGATAGAAGAGAGGATTTGCGTATGTGATGGCCTGCCACCATGTCGGCAAATTGTGCACCGAATAGAAAATGCCTCCGAGATAGACAAGAGGGGTAAGGACGAACGTTGGTACGAGGTTGATGCCGTCGATGGTCTTTGCGTACACGCCGTTCACCAGACCCGCGAGAGCAAACACAAGCGCGGTCATTGTGGCGAACGCAAGAATGATGAGCGCGTTGTGGACGGTGAGGTCGAGACCCGTAAAGAAGAGCGAGACAAGCATGACAAGCGCGCCGACGATGATGCCACGCACGACACCGCCAGCGATGAACCCCGCAATCATGAGCCACGGCGGCATCGGGGATACGAGCATCTCGTCGATGGAGCGGGCAAAGAATTTCGATTGGAAGAAAGTGAATGAGGAGTTTGCATAAGCACTCGTGACGATGGCGAGCATGACCAAGCCGGGGACGACGAACTCCATGTAATCAACTCCCTGCATTTCTCCGATGCGCGAACCGAGAATGGTGCCGAAGACGGCAAAATAGAGCGTTGCGGTGACGACGCTCGGCAAAAAGGTCTGCACCCAAATGCGGAAGATGCGAATGATGTCTTTGCGGAGCATCGTATAGAATGCCGTAAATTTTTGTGTTGGGCTCATAGAGTGTTGCTCGGTGACTGTGTATTCGCAAGACACGCGTGTTCGCGTGCTCGCGAATCTGCTCCTCTCGGCGCCGACGCGCCTGCGAGGGGCCTTACGAATACACAATCACGCTCGCTTGAGATGTTTAGATTCATAGATTATTTTTCCTGTGTTAGCTTCAAGAAAACTTCCTCAAGGCGGCCGCCGCGGTACCCGTCTTTTGGAGCACCGCTTTCAGTGTGCATCGCGAGTATTTCATTCATGGAGCCATTCGCGACGATTTGGCCTTTGTTGATGATTGCCACGTGTTTTGCAAGCTGCTCGGCCTCTTCGAGGTAGTGGGTGGTGAGGAGGACCGTAAGGCCGCTCGTACTCAATTTCGTGAGGTAGTCCCACATGCCGCGCCGGAGCTCGACGTCGACGCCCGCTGTCGGTTCATCGAGGATGAGGAACTTGGGGCGGTGGACCAGCGCTCGCGCAATCATGAGGCGTCGCTTCATACCACCGGAGAGCTGCATGCCGGTGCCGTACATCTTATCGCCGAGGCCGAGGTCGCGGAGCAGCTCCTCGGCTCGAGGCAGAGCCTCTTTGCGGGGGATGCCATAGTAACCGGCTTGGTTGACCACGATGTCGATAGGCCTTTCGAATGGATTGAAATTGATTTCCTGACCCACGAGGCCAATGTATGTCTTTGCTTTTTCGGGCTCTGCGTCGATATCATGTCCGAAGACAGAAATCGAACCGCTCGTTTTGTTCACGAGTCCCGTAGCGATGCCGATGATGGTCGTTTTTCCTGCGCCGTTGGGACCAAGGAGCGCAAAGAAATCGCCCTCTTTGATGTCGAGCGAAACGCCCGCGAGCGCCTTGGTGCCGTTCCCGTACGTTTTCGTCAGGTCTTTGATGGAGAGTGCAGTTTGCATGGCGCATCAGGATAGCATGTCTTTTACCAACAGGAAGGTATCCTGTGGATCTTTTACTTGGCGCGTCGGCACCACACCGACCACCACATAATCGTTGCCTCCGAGGAAGAGAGCGTCGCCGATATAGACACACTCATCTTTTTTCCAACCCATGAGTTCGCGTAGCCGATTCACGTTGAAACCCTTATGCTTCCCAGCGGGAATAAAGCTGAAATTTGTCGTGCCGGCCGGCACAACCTCTACGCCAATAGTGAGCAAGCGATTCACGTCCTCCGCAAAATGCGCGAGCGCCGCTTGCCGCATACTCTCGTCGGAATCGAATGCATATTTCTTATCGATGTCTTCGTGGAAGCCCAACACACTGTATGCAATTTGTGCGCCGCGATTTTCGATGATGTCGTTCTCGTCCTTGACGGTAATTCCGAAGTAGGCACGTAATTTCGATATGAACTCCATCGATGCAATAACCTGATTGTCGCTGAGATGATCGTCCCAGAGCACCGAACCGTCTTTCGCGATTGCCTGATTTCCGCTTTGAGCGAGTGTGATGTAGCGGCCGTTGAACCGCGATGTCACCTGCTCCTGTATTTGCTCTATCGTGCCGCCGGTGACGACGATGACGTCCGCAGCAGCGCACAAACGGTCGAACAGGTCTTGATGCGCCACCTCCATAGGCGTGCGGCTTTTGGTCAGCGTCTTATCTAAATCAAAAAAAATGTGTTTCGGCATGTTAGAGCTTGGACTCCCAATACCGCGCGGACGCGTCAACATAATCGGCCACTCTTCTTTCAGCGGCTGCAGCGAGTTGCCGCCTCAGGGGTTCGCGGTCGGCTTCTTTGCTACCCGCCATAATCCATTCTTCCACGGCCTGTATCTGCGATGGGTCCGAAATGGCGAGTCTCCCGCCTTTTGCTGCAGCGCGCAAGAGTGTGGGGCCGCCGATATCGGTTTTTTCAAGCACCTCCTCTTCCGACACCGCGCTTTTGAGGGCTTCTTCGAGCGGATAGAGCGTCACATACACCAAGTTGATGGGGCGCACGTTGATGCGGTCGAGTTCGTGCATGTCTGCTGCGTCATCGGTACGGGAGAGGAGGCCTGCGTATATCTTACGTGCGAGCGTCACCACGCGGTGACCGAGAATGGGAGGGCCCACGATGTCGGCGACGTCGCGACAGGGAATACCAAGCGCGCTCAGGTGCTTGGCAGTGCCCCGCGAGCCAAGGAGATCCCACCCGTTGGCATTCAAAAGACGAGCGAGACGCATGAGCGACGCGTCCTTTTCGTACGATGTTAAGAGAGCGGTCTTCATGAGCGTTGCATCGTATCACATGCCGATGAAGGCAGAGTAAAGGTGAAGTCTAATGTTGTTTTGAGAAATCGACGGCTATCTCGTTCAGTCCATCGCGCAGATTCGCTTCATTGCCGACAACACCATGCGGTCCGACACTTGGGAAAATGACGGAAACGGTTGTGCCACGCCCAACGGCACTCTTTATCGTGAGCTTGCCCTGATGGAGTTTGACGAGTTCCGAGACGATGGCGAGCCCGAGTCCAGTGCCTCCAGCGCCCTTGGTGCGCGACGGGTCGGCACGATAGAAGGGTTCAAAAATCCGGAACAAGTCTTTGCGGGCGATGCCGATACCGCTGTCCTGCACGATGAGCTCGACATGGTGATCCGGCGCCGTCTCCACCGTTACGCGTACATGGCCTCCGCGCGGCGTGTAGCTGAGCGCATTTTTGATGAGATTGCCTGCTATCTGTTGGAGCGCCGTCGCGTTGCCCCACACTTGTGCGTCCGGACTTTTGCGGAGTGTCACCTGCTGTTCGCCGCGTCGCGCGAGGAGGGAGAATTTCTGCACGACATCGGTCGCGATTGCGGAGAGGTCGACGGTCGCGAATTCGATGCGCTCGGGGCGCACCATCGAGGAAAGCGATAGCAGGTTGTTAATAATCTCAGAGACGCGGTCGATTTCCTCAATGTTGGAATGCAAAGTTTCGCGCATCTCTGCCGACACGTTTTCGTCGAGAAGCGCGACCTCGGTATTGGTCTTGATGACGGACAGCGGCGTGCGTATCTCGTGCGCGATGTTGCCGATGAACTGTTTCTGCGCGTTAAGCGCACCGCGTGCTGGGGCGAGCGTCACGCGCGCCGCGATATAGCCAAAAACGAGCGTCGCAAGCGCAATCACCGCAACGATTGCGATGATGTTGTCGAACCGTATCGCTTCGATTTGTGTGACGATAGTCTCGGCGATAGCAGAGGGATCTGTGCTCCCGACGCTCGCACGAATGCCTGCGACGACGACCTCGGATATCTGGTGATAGAGCGCGGTGAAGGACGCTCCGACGAGTCCGAGTATGATGAGGGCGAAGGCGGCTTGGAAACTGATGACGTGGACCTCAGTGCGGAAGAAAGGGTCGTATCGGTACTTATTCAGTAAGCCGGTAGCCGATTCCACGAACTGTCTCCAATGCACTGCTGCCGCTTGCCGTATCGAGCTTACGTCGAAGGTTTTTGACATGTACGTCCACGACATTACTAAATCCTACATAATTGAAGTCCCACAGATGGTTGAGCAGGTCCTCCCGATTCACGACCTGATTCGGGTGGCGCATAAAGTATTCGAGCAAACCGAATTCTTTGAGCGTGAGATCTATCTTCTTGCCGGAGCGGGTGACGCGCCGCTCGGTCGGGTTGAGCTCGATATCGCCGACCTGCAGGTTCTCCGGCAGTGTCTCTGTCGGGCGGCGCATGAGCGCACGCAGACGCGCGGTGAGTTCCGCGAAGGAAAAGGGCTTGACGAGGTAGTCGTCGGCACCCGCCGTAAGTAGCTTCACCTTTGTGTCGGTCTCGTTGCGCGCGGTGAGGACGAGGATGGGGACTGTGATACCCATCTCGCGCATCTGCTTGCAGATTTCATATCCGTCGAGCGAGGGGAGCATGAGGTCGAGAATGACGGCGTCGTAATCGGAGCGGTGCAACGAGATGCGGGTCAGGGCCTTCTTGCCGTCGGCAATCGTATCGACCGTGTATCCCTCGAGCCCCAAGCCACGCGAGAGCGCTTGTGAGAGCTTTTGCTCGTCTTCTACCAAAAGGATTTTCATACAAAGATCGTTAGCCTTCTAAGGTCTTAAGCCTACTAGAGCCATTATGAAGGATTCATGATGCTCTATGCAAGGAAGACGCGAGAGCAGCGAGCGGCTTACCGAGCTTAGAGTGAAAGTCCTTTGAGGAACCCCTTGAAATCCTCGCCGACTTCCTTGTGAGCGATACCGAAATCGACGACCGTCCGCAAGTAATCGAGCTTGTTGCCGCAGTCGCGGTAGGTCCCGTTCTTTATCTCGACGGCGTAAGCTTTGTTGCCATCCCTAAGAAGGCGCGCGACTGCATCCGTATAGACGAGCTCACCTTTTGCAGGGTCGTGCTCTTTCATCTGCGCCTCTATCGCGTCGAAAATAATCGGCTCGTAAAGGTAGCCGGAGACGATTGCGTAGTCCGAATCAATACCGCCGACTCCCGGTTTCTCCATGACCGATGAAATCTCGAGCACGCCATCTTCCTTTTCGACGCCGGCGGCGAAGCCATACCGCGCGTAGTCTTCGTGGGAGCGCGCGCGGATGCTTGAGAGTATGGCACAGCCGCCGTGCTTTTCGTATGCCGCGATGAGTTGCTGACTGCGACTCGGCGAGGCGTCAAAAAAGTCGTCTCCCCAAAGGACGAGGAATGGTTCGTCGCCGATGAAATCGCGTGCATTCCAGATGGGTGTCGCATTGCCCAAAGGTCCCTTCTGCCGCGTGAAGTGAAAATTCGCGAGGCTCGCGATACGACGTATCTCCTCGAGTTCTTTGTGCTTGCCCGACTGCTCGAGGCGCATCTCGAGCTCGAAGGAGTGGTCGAAATGATCCTCTATTGAGCGCTTCTGCCACCCCGTGACGATGAGGATATCCTCGATACCGGCTTGAATCGCATCCTCGACGACATATTGAATGACGGGCTTGTCGACAATGGGGAGCATCTCTTTTGGCATCGCCTTTGTCGCCGGCAAAAAGCGCGTGCCGTAACCTGCAGCGGGTATAACGGCTTTGCGGACCTTCTTA
>DATECE010000041.1:0-3422 GCA_036516595.1 Minisyncoccota bacterium
GTCGACACACTGCTGACCGCCCCGTAGAGCTTGCTTGTGAACTTGTTGTCGAGCTCTTGAAGACGCGCAGCGAGTATTTCTTCCGTGATTCCGCCTTGCGTGACGATGCGCTCAGTTTCGACCACACGCTCGACGACGCGCTCTGTGATTGGCTCGCTCGCAGTGGTCGAAGGTGTGCCCGTGTATATCGGCCGTGGCGCAGGAACAGTGGTCGAAGTGGCGGCGGCAATCGGAGCAGACGATTGCCTCGGCGCCTTATACGATTCGATTTCGATGGCGACGACGCCACCCGGATCGGTGATGGAGTCTGGGAAGGCAATCGCGTATACAAATGAGTTAACTCGCTCATTCACCGCACGCGCAATCGACGCGAGAATCGAGGGGAACGCCGAAGAGGCGGAAGCCAGCGTACCGCGCGGATTCTCAACTGCAGCCGCGACGCGCGATTCGATGCGACTCACCACCTGTCGCACGCCGCCATTGGTAAGAGCGCGGTACTCCTGCGCGATGCTGTCAGCCGTATCTCGCAGCGCATACGCTGCAAAGCGTGCTGTATCGCGATCCACCGCAGCATAGGTACCGAAGGTGAGCATGAAGGCGACAACGAGCGCAACGACCTTGTGCACAAATTCGAGGAGCGGACTCACTGCATAGAGCGGGATGTGCGGCGTTGAGAGACGCGCGACTTCAAATCCCACACCGGCCGGCGCTGCTGCCATCTGCGCCGCCGCGTGCGATGCTCTCAGTCCGTGTCGTGCGACGGCCGTCTTCATCTGTGATTGTAGTGCGTGCGCTCGCTCGCTTACAAGAGCGTGCTCCACAGCTACGCCTTCACCCGATGTATGAACAACTCCTCCCACCTCGTCGAAAGGTGTTTCTTCTACAGTGGGTCGAATCCCGTCCCCGATTCCGTGGTACTCACGGACACGCTCCTCCACGAGCTCTGCCTTACGTTTCGACTTCGCATAATCCTGCAGAGAGAGAAATTCTTTGAGTGACGGCTGCTCGACATACCACCCGCGTCCGACGCGTCTTCCGCGCACCTTGCCGTGTCGGCACAAGAGCGCGATATAGTCGCGCGTAAATCCACTTTCGCTCGCCGCGTCCCCCGCGGAGATATATCGGACACCGTCGAAAAATATTTCGTCGCTCATACCATGTCTGATAGGAATGCCATAGATTTCGGAAGAACGAATTAACTATGATTTTACTAGGCTTTTCGGCTATCGGACGTCTAACGGACACGACAAATGTGGATAAGCCTCGGACACATGAACATCTGCTCAGATTTTGAGTACGACGTCGATAATTTTTCGAAAACATCAGCGTGCTCGTGTAATGACTTCGAATTGCCACTTCAAACCACTATTCATGGCCACGCAGCGGCGGTTCCGAGCAATGACTCCCGTACTCAAGCTCTATGCATTCATGTAGCTCGGCATACCGTGCTACGAAATTATCGCCCATCTCGGCGATACGCGTTCAATTTTCGTCCCACACGAAAAGCGGGGCACAGAGTGCCCCGCTTCGTAGCATGTCCTGAACTGTATTTTGCCTACCGCTCGTAGAGAAGCTCTGGGACAATCAGTCTTTCAATCGTAGCACCGAGACTCTCAGCTGCACTGACCGCTGAGGCAGTAAAGCTTTGAGACTTCAGCGATCCCTCACCACGCGTGCGAAGCGATGCATAGATGCCGCTATCTTTGAGCGTGACGATACCGTACGAGAGCATGATTATGACTGTTAGGGCGACTCCGGATTGTGCGGCTCTAATCATAGTTTTTCGGGCTTCGCCGCGAGGCTCGACATATGCAATCTTCCTTTCTTTTTGAGCCCGTGAAACATTACCTGATGTCCCAACCGTTCGAATTGCAATCCTTTGAACACCCGAGCTTACGTCGGGCTTCTGCGCGGATGCTGCGACACCATTTCTCGCCATCGCGGGAAAGAGATCGCGGGACGACTCGGACACATATCGGAAATGCGCCTCGTGCAGGCTCTCGCGCGGCGACGGGGTCACCTGCTGACTGTTCGGTCGTCTGAGTCCCACGGCTTCCGCCTGCACAGATGCTAGGAGACCGTCCTTCTCGCGTTTATGCACTAACAAACCCTCACGCTCAACGTACCAGCGATTACCAATCTGCCTCGAGAGCACCTTCCCCGCACGTGCCAGTTGGCCCACATAATCCTGATTATATCCGCTCAACTTCGAGGCTCGGGATGCCGAGACGTAGTCTTTTCCATCAAACGCAACCACAGAATCAAGTTCCGTGCTCTGTCGTGCCCTCTCCGGAAGAGTCGGCTTATACGCGTCTGCGTTTCGTTTATATTCGTTCAGGGAATCAATTGATACGTACCAGAGTCCCCCTACCCGCTCTGCTTCGATGACACCACCACGGGCAAGTTGGCCTATGTAATCCTGCGCGTAGCCGGTGAGCTGCGCGGCTTTTTTTGACGCTGTAAACTCTTTGCCACTGAGCAGGACCGTATCTGACATGCATGCAGTATATCTCGCTCTCGCGAGCCATCCGAGATGCGGCACAAATACTGTGGATATCGGGGAGCGAGATTTCGGCAAATATGCATGCCGACGCTCTCTCGCTACGCTCTCGGAGCGCTCGATCCCCGCGTGCCGGCACCGAACATGTTTCCGCTCTGCGGCTGTTGGACGAATTTATTGAAGTTTTTCTGCCAGTAGCTTGCGCAAAATGGCAGGGTCTGCGGCTCCCTTCAGAGCCTTCATGCACTGCCCTAGGAGGAACTCTAGTGCTGCAGCTTTGCCGGCTCTATAGTCGTCTGCGACGCTCTTATGGGCCGTGATGACAGCTGAGACGGTCGATTCGAGGGCAACTCCATCGGTCTTTTGGAGGAGTGCGTGCTCGAGAGCGTAGGCACGAGGGTCGATATCAGTAGCCCAAAGCGCACCGAGTATCTCTTTTGCTGCTTTTGAAGACACTTCCTTGGCAACAATCATGTCGATGAGAGTGCCAAACTTTTCGGCGGAAATAGTGAATGTATCAAGCAAACCCGAATCTCGTACCTCGGTGTCTCGGACGATTTTGACCAAATCGTTGGCGATGTAGTTGCTCGCGAGACGCTTAGCGTCTTCCGACAGATGGGCGGCCATGGAGTCGAAGAGTGCTCCGTACCGAATGTCGCGGACGAAGAGTTCCGCATCGTCTCGCTTGAGACCGAAGGAGAGGTAGCGTGCACGACGCGCCTCTGGCAGCTCTCCGAGCGACTCTGCGAGAGTCTCCTTTGCAAACTCAGCAATCTCAGAGAGCATGAGCGAAGGGATGTCCGGATCCGGAAAGTACCGGTAATCGGCGCTCCCCTCTTTGACCCGCTGCGCAAAGGTAGATTGCTTCGCGTCGTCCCACCCGCGCGTCTCCTGCACCACCTTCTCGCCTCGTGAAAGCAAT
>DATECE010000042.1:0-2721 GCA_036516595.1 Minisyncoccota bacterium
GGAATGAAAAGTGTCTTTTTCTGGAGATTGACCTGACGGCGGCGCTTGCCGGTCGGGTTGAACTTCGTCGCGCGGACGCGGTTGGAATACCCGCCGCCCACCTGCGATTTCTTTCCCGTTATGTCACATACTCTTCCCATACGTGGCGCGCATACTATCCTTTGCAGACTCGATTGTCAAAGTTGGGCCTCATGTTTGCTATCTCGCGAGGATAGCGAGAGAAATGAACACGAGTGTTCATTTCCGAGCCCCGCCTGCCGGCGGGCAGGGACGCAGCGAGCAAAGATTTTTACAGGCTTGCGAATCTGTAAAAATCTTTCATAGTGTGGCGATGGAATTTGTCGACATCGCGTTCGTCATCGCCGTCGTAATCTTTTCTGTCATTGTCCACGAGGTGATGCATGGCGTCGCGGCCGACCGTTTGGGGGACCCGACCGCGCGCTACGCGGGGCGACTCACGCTGAACCCAATTCCGCACCTCGATTTGTTCGGTTCCATCATCATTCCCATACTACTTGCCGTTTCGCAGTCGCCCATCTTTTTCGGATGGGCGAAGCCCGTGCCGTACAATCCATACAATCTTCGTCAGGGGCGTTTCTCAGAGGCCATCGTTGCCTTTGCCGGACCGCTTTCCAATCTCGTGATAGCTCTTGTCGCCGGTATCGCGGTGCGTGTCGCATCTGCCCCGATGGCAGACATCCTTTTCACAGTCGTGCTCGTCAATGTGATGCTCTTTCTCTTCAATCTGATACCGGTGCCGCCACTCGACGGCTCGAAAGTGCTCGAAGCACTCCTGCCGAGCGGGATTCGCGGCGCTTTTTCGGCGTGGCGTGGGCGCATGGAGACAAACCCGTTCCTCGGCATGGGTATCGTCATCCTCTTTATCGTGCTTCTCGGCGGACAATTCGGTTCAATCGTCTTTTCCCTCGCACGATTCGTTGCCGGAGCCGCGTAGCCATCTTCTTGCAATTTTCATAATGCTGTGGTATAGTCTCGGCGTTATGAAAAAAACGGCTCTGTATGGGGCTCTTAGCACCGCTCTCGCGGTGGGCCTCCTTTTTGTCGCTGGAGCGGCAAGTGCGCAGACTTATTCTAATTATTATCAGGGAAATACGAATGCGTATTCGTACGACGCAAACTACGCGACGTATGATTCTTGCAACCCGTATCTGATGGAGGAGTATCCGTGCGGTGGATATACCGGTGGGTACAACAATAATTGGTATGACCCCTGCGAATATGATCCGTATAGTTGCGGCACCTCTGGATATGGCGGATACGCTTGGTATGATCCGTGCACGTACGACCCATACAGCTGCGGCAATTATGGAAACAACTGGTACGACCCGTACGCATACAACTACAACTGGAATTGGGGCGGCGGATATTTCGACTACTGCTCGTGGTATCCGTGGTATCAGGGCTGTAATACAAATCAGAATCAGGGCACCCTTTCCATCAGCGGCGTGAGCGGACCGACATCTATCGCTGTGGGACAACAGGGCACATGGAGCATCACGACGAATGCACCCGCAAACACGTACGTATCGGTGAGCGTGCGCTGGGGTGATGAAAACACATATCCGTATGCTGCCGCCAACGCAAGCATGCAGGTGTACCAGCAAAACACCTTCACCCACACCTACCAACAGGCCGGAACCTACACCATCACCTTTACGGTGACCGACAGCTACGGCCGCACGCAGACAGCGACAGCAACCGTGCAGGTCACGGGCGGCGGCTCACAGAGCGGCTCCCTCACTGCTACGCCTACCTCAGGCGCGGCACCGCTCTCCGTCACGTTCCGCTCAACGCTCTACGATCCGCAGAGCTATTACGTGAGCTTCGGTGATGGCGAGTACGGCTTCTACCAAATCTGCGCCGAGTCGTACCCGTACCAGTGCTCGCTCTCGCACGTGTATCAGCGTACCGGCACCTTCACTGCAAATCTCATCCAGAGTTACACCGGTGCCACTGTCGCGTCGGTCACTGTCACGGTAAGCGGCGGCAATCAGCAGGGCGATAGCCTCAGCGCTTCACCGCGCTCCGGCAACGCGCCGCTCTTCGTCAGTTTCACCGCCACAGTCCGCAATAGCGGCACGTACTTCATCGACTTCGGCGACGGTTCCGACCAAGCCCTGAATCAGTGTGCATTCTCAAATCCGATGCAGTGCTCTACGTCGCACACCTACTCGCGTGCAGGCACTTTCACGGCCAAGCTCATGCGTTCGCAAGACTGCCCGTATCCGATGCTCTGTCCTGCAACTCTTGAGACCGTGGACACAGTACGAATCACGGTCGAACCACGTCGATTCAATTAAGTCTTGAGGGGGATACGAAAAGAGGCGCCGCATTGCGGCGCCTCTTTTCCTTTCTTGCATCGGACCACAATAGATAGTAGTATCTGCGCACTCCCTACAGGGGATTTTTCGTTGGAGTGAGGAGCGGAAGCGAAGCGAGCGCGACTCACCACGAACCCGCCCAAATTTTGTACACAAAGTTTAGGCGGGTCTAAGAGCTTCTAAGCTCGCAGAACTCGCTAAGAATCTCTAAGACATGTCCACCATCAATCAGCTTACAAAGAAAGGACGCACGAAAAAGACGTGGCGCTCCAAGACTATCGCGCTCGAGCGCGGCTTCAACACGCTGAAAAATCGCCCGACATTCTACTCGTCACCCTTCAAGCGCGGCGTGTGCACCCGCGTGACCACCAAGACCCCC
>DATECE010000043.1:0-5433 GCA_036516595.1 Minisyncoccota bacterium
CGACTGCAGACTCACGTAGACGTCCACATCTTCGAAAAAACCCGTGAGCGATTGCGAGAGCGCGAGCTCGACGAGCGAGAGGTCGTCTATCTCGCGCGTACGGCGGATGAGATGCGCGAGCGCCTCTTCCGAGCGCATCACCTTGTCGTCGACACCGCGTATGGCGGTCCTCTTCGCGCCGATGTCGGTGCCAAGGTTACCAAGTGCGATGTCTCGCTGCTTTATCTGTAATTGGGCCGTCCGTATCTGATTGTCGAGAATGGCGATGTCGCGCTCGAGCGTCGTGCGCTCTTTCTGCGTCTCAACGAGCGTCGTGCGGTTTGCTGCAATCTCGGCCTCTATCTTCGCGAGCTCGGCAGAGAGCCGAGCACGCCGTTCTACTTCCGTCTCAGCGCCCGATATCATCGGCAAAGCTCCCGCAAGCAGCGCGAGAAGCAGTATTGAAGTGGTAAGGACCGAGGCGGCAGATTTCGTCATGAGTTCTTCAAAGTATATATCAAAAGGACGCCGTACGGCGCCCTCTCTTTCTTCATCATTCTTGCAAATGCTATTCCGTCTTCGCCTCTCCTTCTGCCGGAGGGGGTGTTGCACCCTCTGCCTGAGCGGCAGCTTCGCCTTCGACGGCACCTTCCACCGGAGCTGGGGCCTCTTCTTTCTCTTCTTTGAATTCGGTGACCGACACCACAATCTCCTCGAGACTCGTCTTTACTTCCGCGCTCGGCGGGACCTTGATATCTCCCACAGAGATGTGGTCGCCCACGTTCTCGAGCTTGGAGATGTCGATATCGAGGCTGTGCGGCAATTCTGAAGGCGCAACCGCCATTTCTATCTCGTGGAGCGCTTTGACGAGCACGTGTCCGGCCTTTTCCGCGGGCGCTTCGCCGACAAAGTGGAGCGGTACTGCGATCTCGACTTTCTTACCTTTTTCTATGACATAAAAATCGACATGGAGGATTCTGCCGTTGACAGGATGGACCTGCACATCTTTGATGAGCGTCTCTTTGTCTCCCCCGATACCGCGGAGCGTGATGATGGTGGTCTCACCCGCCGCTTTCCACGTGCTCTCGAGCTTGCGTGCATCGATGGCGACGGCGGTCGACTCTTCTTTCGGCCCATAGAAAACAGCCGGCACTGCACCGCGCGTACGCAGCGTATCTGTGCTTTCTCCTTTCTCCCGAGGCAGTACCTCAAGCGTGAGCATCATGGGCGAGAGTATACGTATTTCGAGGCTTTTTGCAACCGCGTTTGAAAATGATATAAGGTCTGATAGTTCAATCATTGGGGAGGGCGTCCTATGGACCGCCTCGCTGTTGCGATTGCTACATGGTTCGGGTGCGGCTTGATTCCGTCCATTTACCAGCCCGCTATGGGAGGAACCTACGGCAGTCTCGCCGCAGTCCCGCTCTGCTTCGTGCTGCTCACGTACGGCAACTGGCAACTCTATATCGCGGTGACCGTGCTGATACTCTTCGTCGGCATGTGGAGTGTCCCACATGCTGAGAGGGCGCTGGGGCCGCGCGCGGATTGGCGGGGCATCTCGCGAAGCCGTGACCAAAATCAAATCGTCATCGACGAAGTGGTCGGGATGCTCATTGCCTGCTCGCCCATTTTCATCGTGGCACCCGAGCGCATCTACGGCCCGATTATGCTCGCGTTCGCCGCGTTCAGGATATTCGACATCGTGAAGCCGCTGGGCATCCGCGTGTTCGATCGCATGAAGAGCGCCTTCGGAGTGATGATGGACGACGTCATCGCCGGCATCTACGCAATACCGTTCGTCGCTGCTGTTGCGTGGCTCTATAGGTGATTGGCCGACAGGACATCAACGACCGCGGCGTTTCAACGCCGCGGTTTCCTATTTGGCAGACTCCATGGACGGGTCGTATTTGCCTTGCGCGGCGAGACTATTCATTTTTGCTCGATGCAGGAGCGCGGCTTGAGCCTTCCCCACATTTGCCTTTATGTCCTCTGCCCAGACTTTCAGCACCGGATTCTGTATTGCACGGGAATACGAGAACGAGAGCGGCCACGGTAGACTCCCCCCAACATTCATGGCGTTGAGATTCGCCGTCGCTTGCTCGTCGCCTTGACCTCCAGAAAGAAATACGACACCCGCAAGAGTGGCCGGAACATTTTCTTTGAGACATCGAACCGTCTCTCTCGCGACATCCTCTACACTCGACTGCTCCTTTGCACTCTTGCCGGAAATCACCATGCTTGCCTTGAGGATGAGTCCCTCGGAGACGACGCTTTGCTCTGCGAGTTCCGCGAACAAAATTTTCTGGATTTTGGCCGTTGCTTCATAACTCTGCTCGATCGTGTGATCGCCATCGATGAGAACTTCCGGTTCGACTATTGGAACGATGTCCGCCTCTTGGCAAAGCGCCGCATACCGCGCCAATGCATGTGCATTGCCTCTGATACATGCGTCGCTAGGAATCCCTCTGCCGATGGTTATCACCGCACGCCACTTAGCAAATTTCGCTCCCATTTTGGCGTATTCGGCGAGTCGTTCTCGAAGGCCGTCGAGTCCCTCTGTTATTTTTTCGCCGTCGTGGAGTGCGAGATTCTTGGCGCCCGCATCAACTTTGATACCGGGCAAAATACCTTTTTCCGCGAGCACCTGAAGAAACGGGACGCCCGCGTCGTTCTTCTGCCGAATCGTTTCATCGTAGAGAATGATGCCGCTCACATATTTTTCAAGTCCATCTGTTTCAATGATAAGTCCGCGATATTGTCTGCGCGTCTCCTCCGTGCAATCTACGCCGACTGATTCGAACCGCTTCGCGCACGTGCCGGCGCTTTCATCGGCCGCAATAATGCCTTTACCGAGCGCCACCATCTGCTTCGCCACCCCCGCCAATTTCACTGTGTCCATACGAGTAGAGATTACCTTTTATTAATAGTGCGTCCGTGATGCGTCGTGATGTACCGAATCGTACCGGATTCTCCGCGGATGACGAGCGAGTGCGTCACGATGCGGTCCACCTCATGCCGCACACCAGAGAGGAGCGGTCCGTCGATGACGCCCGTTGCAGTAAAGGTGAGCATCCCGCCCTTGGCGAGGTCGCGCGCGCGGTAGATTTTTTTTGTTGTGAGCCCCGCTTTTTTTACGAGCGCGGCGTGCTTGTCGTCTTTGGGCTTGAAGCGTGCGAGCATCTCTCCGCCGAGGATTTTCACGGGAACTGCAGCGAGTACCGCTTCGGTGGAGCCACCGATACCCATCAGCATATCGATGCCGCTCTCCGGAATACAGGTCGAAAGCGCGCCTGCCACGTCCCCATCGGTGATGAGCCGTACGCGCGCGCCGCTTGTGCGGATTGCCTCGATAAGCTGCTCGTGTCGCGGTCTGTCGAGCACAACGATTGTGATGTCTCTCGGCTTTTTGCCGAGCGCTCGGGCAGCCTTTCTCACATTTTCCTGCGGGCTCGCGTCGATATCGATTGCACGCGCCGCGCGCGGCCCCACGGCAATCTTCTCCATATACGTGTCGGGTGCTGAGAGCAGCGTCCCCTTCGGTCCCGCGGCAATCACGGAGAGCGCATTGTACCTGCCGTTCGCGACTGAGTCCGTACATTCGAGCGGATCGACGGCGAGGTCGATGATGCGCTCAGTTTTTGAACGCCCGACCATCTCACCAGTGTAGAGCTCGGGCGCTTCGTCCTTCGCTCCCTCGCCGATGACGACGCGACCGCGAAAATCTATTTGATTGAAGCGTGCGCGCATTTCATCGACCGCCGCCTTGTCGGCCTTTTTCGCGTCGCCCCGTCCAATCCAGCGCGCGGATGCGATGGCAGCCGCCTCCGTGACCCGCACGAACTCGAGCGCGAGGTTGCGGTCCGTTTTCATGATGCCACCAGTGTATCATGGGCCTTTTTCCCCATGCACGCCCTATTGAGTGGCGGGAGTAGCCTGTACACTGCCTCTGTATGGGATACGACGTACTCGCCATCGGCGACCCCACCATCGACTGCTTCATCCGGCTCAAGGATGCGCGGGTCAACTGCGATATCAACGACGAGAACTGCCAGCTCTGCGTCCGCTTTGGTGACAAAGTGCCCTTCGAATTCGCTGTCGAAGTGCCTGCGGTCGGCAATGCGGCCAACGCCTCAGTCGCCTGCGCACGACTCGGTCTTCGGGCAGCATTTCGCGGCTCGGTCGGCGCCGACAAGAACGGCGAGCTCATCATCGATACCTTTGCTCAAAACGGCGTCGCGACGGAATTCATCGACCGGCAGGATGGCAAGGTCACCAACTATCATTACGTCCTGTGGTACGAGAGCGAGCGGACCATTCTCATCAAACATGAGCATTTCGCATACTCACTGCCCGATTTGGCCCAAGCACCCACATGGATGTATCTCTCCTCCCTCGGTGAGGGCACCGAGAAATTCCAGCACGAAATAGCCGGATACGTCGCTGCACACCCCGAAGTGAAGCTCCTCTTCCAGCCGGGCACGTTTCAGATAAAGCTCGGGGCAGATGGGCTCCGCGATGTCTATGAACAAAGCGCGATATTTTTCTGCAACAAGCAGGAGGCTCAGCTTATTCTCAAATCGCGCGAGGACAACATTCTCTCGCTCATGGGAGGCCTGCGCAACCTCGGCCCCAAGATAGTCGTCGTGACGGACGGGAGGAACGGTTCATCCATTCTCACGGACGAGGGCGCGTGGCACATACCGATGTATCCGGATCCGAAACCACCGCTCGAGCGCACAGGTGCGGGAGACGCGACCGCATCGACCACGATGGCCTACCTCATCAAAGGACTCGCGCCACAAGATGCGCTCCAAAGAGGACTCATCAACAGCGCTTACGTCGTGCAGGAAATCGGCGCGCAAAAGGGTCTCCTCACTCCCGAGCGGATAGAAGAATTGTACGCTTCGCGCCCGCCAGATTTTGTCGCTACCGCGCTTTAGTCGCGGCTGCATAGCGCCGCCGCAGCGCGTCGTTGTTTGCTCTCGTTTTTCTGATGTATGTCTGCACGTCTGGTTTGCAGAAGTCAGCGAGTGTATGCACGCGATTTCCCCCATGTGCGCCGAAAGCGACATTTATGAACGCTTTGCGCGCTTCGACCGGCCGATGGTGCGCTGCGACCACATAGTCACGTACGGCGGCGCTCATCCTGCCTCGCTTTGCGAGCGCCGCGCACCGCTCCTCACCGAGATCCTTGACCAAAACCGCGATGTTGTAGAGCGCGAAAAGATACGCTGCACGGTGATGATCATCGCCGGAAAGCGAGACGACGTTCGACGGGAGGACGGGGCTCTTCAGTGTCGCATCGAGAAGGTGCGCGCTACTGCGCACCGTGCGGCCGCTGCCGTCGGTCGTGTGTGGGAGCGCGGCCGGAGTGAATTGGTACGGGCCGAAAGAGAGGAGCCGGTCCCCGAGCGCGGGGATGCGGTCGATGTACCCGCGGCCAGCATTTCTGAG
>DATECE010000044.1:0-8842 GCA_036516595.1 Minisyncoccota bacterium
CTGCCCCGTTAGAGCGCGCAGCGTCTCTAATGGGGTGTATCTTTTTTTGCGCAAAAACAAGAGCGAAGCCTAGCCCGTAATGTGCTTAATGACCGAGAACGCGCGGTCGATGTCGCGGTCGTAGAATATAATACTGAATTCTGTGCGTACCGACATGACCTCGACGAAACTAATGCCCTCGAGTGCAAGCACTTTGAGCACGGGGTAATACACCCCCGGCACATTGAGGCTCTCTTCTGGCAAACGCATCGCGATGGCGGAAAGTCCGTCGATACGTTTTGTGCCTCTCACCTTTTTAAGCACAATCTCCGCCTCATCGGCGAGCTCGGTGTCGATGATGAGGAGCGATTCGTGGATACCGCGTGAGAAATTGAAGAACGCGTCCCTTCGATGCGCCGCAAGCTTGGATATATGCTCGAGCATCTCCGGTAGTGCTGCGGAATTCGGGAACGTGAATTCTACGAGATGAGCGCGCACCGTGATGACGCTAAGGGACTTGAGGAAGCGCGAGCCATATCGCGGGCGCTTCAAGTCTTTTCCGAGTCTGTGGACCGCCATCGCGACCGCTGCAATGCTTACCTTCTCATACAGCCGCTTTTCGATTTCGGGACGTATCTTGCGGGCAATCTCCGCATTGTTGGCGATGCCCTCGCTGAGCGCTTCGAGCAGGAACGGTGAGCGTCCGAGCACTTCTTCCACGGCGCTGCTTATTGTTCTCATGTTATATCTATAACAATTTGTAATATATTTGCAAGAAATACGATAAAATTTTGCCCCACGACCCTCGGCGCGTACTGTGCCGAAAGAGACATTGAGGGGAGGCCGATATGGAGTTCCGAACGAGGGTAGAGGACGTACCAAAAGATGCGATGCGCACCATCGCCGAAGCGTTCAAGAAAGAGCCACATCTGCTCCCGATAACGGAAGAGGACGTGCGGCGGAGTCTTGAGGACGGTGTCGCGATTGTCGCACTCCTCCGTGGGCAGGCCGTCGCATTCACGCGTCTCATCGACTTGGGCAACGGCGCGTGGGAATTGGGTTCGACATGGGTGCATGAGGCGCACCGGAACCGAAAACTGAACCACCTTTTGTACAATGTGTTCCTGCCGCTGCATCGAGAGAGGAATATTCTCGCGACAACGACAAATCCCCGCTCGCTTTGTGTGGGTGAGGACCTCGGGTTTGTCCTCGTCCCCCGCCGCACGCTGCCTGAGCCTATCTGGCGCTCCACATGCGTCTGTCCCGCGAAGAAGATGGGTACGCACGATAGCGGCGCGTGCAAACGCGCATGGAGCGAGCCGCAGTCGAGTGGCACCACCTGCTGGCTGCGCGTAACGCGGGAGACCGCCGAGCGCATGCACCTTAGACCGGCTCGAGTATTGCCTCCGTGACAGATTGGGAGCGGCCATGCCGCTCCCTCGCCTTTTGTGACATTATAGACATATGAATACAGTGCGAGCATCGGTATATGAGAGCGGGCACAGCGGTCCGCATGTGCTTTTCCTTGGTGCAATACATGGCAACGAAATTTGCGGGCCGAAGGCAATTCAGAGACTTGAACGAGAGCTGAGGACGGGCGCAGTACGGCTCGTGAGAGGCACGGTGACCTGCGTACGGGTGTGCAATCCACGCGCATACGCAAAGAACGTACGCTTCACCGAGCAGAATCTCAACCGCGTGTTCCGCAAGACAAAGAATCCCCGCTCGTACGAGGCACACCTCGCGAATCAACTCGCCCCGCTTATCGACGCGTGCGACATCGTTCTCGACCTGCATTCCTTTACAGCTCGCGGCAGACCGTTCATATTTATCGACTTTCCGAGCGAGAAGACGCGGGCGCATGCAAAAGTGCTGGGCCCGAAGATGGCGGTTGTTGGATGGCCGGAATTGTACGCAAAACAGACGCGCGCCCATGCCTCGTACGACACGACCGCCTATGCGGCACGAAAGGGGAAAATTGGCCTACTCATCGAATGCGGCCAGCACACGGCACCCGAAGCGGAGCGAATCGCGTATGTGGCTATGCGTCGTACGCTCGCGCATTTCCGGCTCACGGAAGGTAAAGCGTCATCAGGCAGGCTCGCTTTTGTGAAAGTCGACCGCGTATATTTCCGCACAAATGTCTCGCAGAAATTGACGCGGAAGTGGAAACATCTCGATCCAGTCAAAAAGGGTACGCTTGTGGTGCAGGGCGGAGAAGGTGCCGGCATCAAAGCGCCCTACGACGGGTACGTCATCTTGCCCAAGGCAACAGGGAAAGTAGACGAGGAACTCGTGTACTTTGGCCGCACCAGCTAGTGACGGAAATGCCGGATGCCGGTGAAGACCATCGCCATGCCGGCGGCGTTTGCCGCATCGATGGAATCTTGGTCTTTGAGCGAGCCGCCGGGCTGGATAATCGCAACTGCACCGTGCTTACGCGCCTCTTCGACACAGTCTGGAAATGGCATGAAGGCGTCCGAAGCCATGACAGAGCCTCGGAGTGAGAGGCCAGCGTCCTTCGCCTTCTCGGCGGCAATCTTGGCAGCATAGATGCGGCTCATCTGACCGGCGCCAATCCCAATCGTCTGCGAGTCTTTGGCGAACACGATTGCATTGGACTTCACGTGCTTTGCGACAGTAAAAGCGAAGCGCATGTCGGCGAGCTCTCCTCCGGCGGGTTCACGTTTTGAAACATGGCTCAGCTCGCCATCAAAGACTCTGTCATCGCGTGTGGACACCACGAAGCCGCCGGCAACGGATTTTACGACTAATGCCTGCGCGCGTGGCTCGGGCATGCAATCGAGGAGGAGCACACGGACGTTGGGCTTTGCCGCAAGGACGGTGAGCGCCTCCCCTTCCGCACTCGGCGCAATCACGACCTCAACGAATATTTTTGCAATTTCCTCTGCGGTCGCTCTATCGAGCGTACGGTTCAGTGCGACGATGCCGCCAAATGCAGAGAGCGGGTCACACTGGTATGCCTTTGTGTACGCGTGGAAAATATCTTCGCCGAGCGCAACGCCGCACGGATTCATATGTTTGACGATGACCGCTGCCGGCCCCTTGAACTCAGCGACGCACTCGAGCGCCGCGTCGGCGTCATTGATGTTGTTGTAGCTCAGTTCCTTGCCCTGCATCTTACGCGCGCTGGCTATGCCAGCGCGCGCATCGAGCGAGTTCATATAGAGAGCCGCCTTTTGGTGGGGATTTTCTCCGTACCGAAGCGCTTGACCGGCAATCATCGGAAAGACGAGCCGCTTCGGCCATCCCTTTGATGGGTCGATGCGCCCCGCAATACGCGCGAGACCTGTCGCGAGCGAGCGAAGGATTGCGGCAAACGTGCTCATGTTAGCCGCGTGATTGCGCGGCGAGGAATTCTTTTCCGTGGCCGACCTCAGTGTTTATGGGAATCCCGCGTTTGCACAACTCACACGTTTCTGCGGGCCATTGTTCCAGCTGCACGGTGAGCAGCGAGAAGAACTCTGGAGGGTTCCCCACCATCTCTTTGGTTACATCGCCACGGTTACAGATGGCAGCTGCGCCGACGACATCCGCTCCTGCCGCGCGCACGGCATCGACGACTTTGCGTATCGAGCCGCCCGTAGTCGTGAGGTCTTCGACGATGAGCGTCTTCTTTCCTTTCACAATCTGATCGTATCCGCGGCGGATGACGAAACCTCCCTGTCCGTCTTTGTCTGCATATGCGGCGAAGACCTCATGCCCCGTGAGTTCGGTGAGATGATGGGCAGTCCACTGCGCGAGGATTGCAGCCGCTATTGCGGGGCCGATAACGACCTCGACGCCGCTTTTTGCAAAATGCTCCGCCGTCATGCGGCAGAGCTTGGATGTCTCGGCAGTGTATGGGTAGATGGCGTCTTTGTTGATATATGTGTTCGCGTGGAGTCCCGAGGTAAATACGAAATGGCCCGCGCGGAATGCGCCCACTTTCTGCAATGTATCGAGTACGCTGCTGTCGGTCATAGTGATGACTACTATATCATTTGAGGGCACCGCGAATCTCGGCATCGAGCTTCTTCGCGCTCTCCCGCGCTGCATCGGCAAAATCGGCGCCGGAGCCCGCAAAAATAACGCTTCGCGACGCGCTGATAATCATGCCGCGGCCTCGACTATCCCTGCCTGCCTGAACGGTTTTCTGCAAATCCCCGCCCTGAGCACCGATGCCAGGAATAAGGAAGGGCAGGTCGTCAGCGACCGCACGTATCGTTTTCATTTCATCCGGATACGTCGCACCGACCACGAGCGCGCAATTGCCGTTTGCGTTCCATTCGTGAGCGACATGGCGCGCGACATGCATGTAAAGCGGTTCGCCATCGATTGAGAGGTCTTGAAACTCGCCCGCACCTCCGTTGGACGAGCGGCACCATACGATGATGCCTTTGTCTTTTTGGTCGAGGAATGGCTGGAGCGACGCGCGACCGCCATAGGGTTGGACGGTAATTGCATCGGCACGGAGCCGCAGAAATGCCGAGTCGATATAGCCGTTATTGGTATTGCCGATATCGGCTCGCTTCGCATCCAGAATTACCGGCAACTCGGGCGCCTGCTCGTGGATATATTGGATAGTCTCGCGTAGCGCCGCAAAGCCATCGTCTCCATGTGCTTCATAAAATGCAGTGTTGGGTTTGAACGCAAGCACGATGTCTTTGGTCGCGTCGACGATGGCACGGTTGAAGGCGACGAGTGCCTCGCGTACGCCCTCCTCTCGCAGGTGCGAAGGAATCTTTTCGAGATCGCTATCGAGCCCTACGCAAAGGAATTTATTCTGGTCCCAGCCGGCGTCCAAGAGTGCCCGAAAATTTCTCGCCATGTTGCGCTGTATTGTAAGCCTAGCGCCCTCTTTTGGCCAGTTGCATCCGACGGACCAAAAGGTAGAGGACGAATCCGCCATCTGTGATGACGAGTGAGGCCGGATAGAGCACGTTGGTTATGGTAAAGGCCTGCAGTGCGAGAATGCCGAAGACGGACCGCATTGCCGCAAGAAAGTATGAGTATGCGGGCTCTTCGTTCGGTTTGTAGAAGGCTTTGCGGTAGGTCGGGACGTAGGCAATAGCGTCGGCAACCGCGACGATAACGACCGCGAGCAATGCTTGGTCCGTAATCCGCCAGAGGACTACCCCGAAAAGTGCAGCGAAAAAACATGCCCAGTCGCTCACCGTTATGCCCTTCTCACCTTTGAACAACGCGAGTACGGATATGGCGAGACACATGACCGCAACGACGCCGGTAATCCATGAGCCGGCTCCTGCATGTTCCGACACCTGAGCGAAAAAAACGATTGCCGCCATGAGCCCCCACACAAACCACGAGAATGGATGCGGCATTGCTCTCCCGCGGAAGATGTCGCGGATGTAGAGGACATACCGCGTCATGCCGAACGCAATGCCTATGAGTCCAAGTGCCGCGTAATAGTCCATCACAAAAGTATGGCACTCCTCCCGCTAGTGCGCGAGCATCAAGCGGGCCGTGTCTTGTCCGCTCTCGAGCGCGGCCTCCACCGTGGCGACGTTGTCGTCCTTGTTCAGCGCCTCGCCCGCAAAGTAGAGGACGCCCCCGACGGGCGCACGAAGCTCCGCTATAGCCTCCGCGCTCTTCGGAGTTGTATAGCTGTACGCTCCGCGTGCGTACGGGTCGATTGCCCAATCGAATGCGCGGGCAGCGAGGAGTTCGGCATCGAGCACAGCGCGTTCGACGTGAAAGATGTTTGAAAGCGAATCGAGAGCGAGCGACACAAGGTCGGACTCTTTGGTGCCGCTCTTCGCCGCGGCCTTCGGGCCCGCGAGCCATCCGGTGAGCGTGAGGCGCGGCTCAGGATACTGCGTCCACCACGTAGGAACTGCTTCTCGCGAGAACATAAAAAAGAGTCGGTCAAAGGTCTTTTCGCGCGCTCCGCTCCACCACTTGGACCGAAAGCGCAGAAGTATTTTGATGACGGGCCCGAAACCGATGGCATCGGCTGCCTCAAGCTTTGTAGGTATCGCGGGCGAGAAAACGATGTCATGCATGCACGGGAGCGGGATGGTGACGAGTACCTTCTGTGCGCGAAAAGTCGAACCATTCGCCGCTACCATGACCCCACCGGAATCGTACGTAATCGACGCGACCGGCATGCTGAGAGAGAATTTCACTCCTACCTCGTCGCACTGCCTTTGGAGGTGTCGCACGAGTGTCCCATAGCCTTCCCTAAGAGAGCGCTGATTCCAGAGCGAAGAGCGGCTCATATCCTCCCGAAGCGCGAGCGCGCTCGCACGAGTGGCGTCTCCAGCATCGTAGCCTTCGACCCAATGATACGCAGCATCCCGCATGGCACGGAATTCGTCGCCGGCGAAATGCTCGTCAAAGAATTCCTGCACAGTCATGTCTCTCTTCAATTCTGAGAGTTTCTGGCTGAGACGGGGGTCGACGGGCGCCGTGAGGTCGTGTCGCGCAGGCTCTCCGTCGAAAACATGCCACCACTCGGTCGAATTGGTCAGCGTCCCACCGAACTCGGCGATAAGTTTGCATGTGACAGGTGCTTCGCCGTGCACGAATTCCCCACCACCCTGCGCGTCGTATCCAAATTCAGATGTCCCGAGCGGATAGATGCGCCCGCCGAGCCTGTCGCGTGCCTCGAGTACGAGGACACGGGAGCCAGACCTCGCGAGTTCTCGCGCCGCCATGAGCCCTGCGGCTCCAGCACCGACCACTATGATGTCCCAGTCCCCCGTAGCCATGCACTATCGTACGAGCTCCTTGATGGGCACCCTGCCCGTCCTACGCTCGCCCTTTATCCTGAAGCTCTCTTTCATCTCACCTCGGAAGTCTTCTCTGTTGAGCGCCCAGTTGAGACTAAGCACGACGAGCATCGCGATGATGCCGCCCACGAGCGCATTCGATATATCCTTTGCGGGGTCGAAAATGTCACCCTGATGCGCGAGGAAAAGCGTGCCAGCTGTAGAGTCGACCGTCATGAGCGCCCCCCATTCGATGACTTCGTAGAGCGCCGAGAACGAGAGGATGATGTCGAGTGGAATGTAGTATGTCCAAAAGCCGCGAGCCTGCGTCACGCGGACGAACATTTCGCGAATCGGGTACGCCATGAGAAATCCGAACGAGAAGTGCAGAAGCCGGTCATACATGTTGCGGTCCGTGCCGAGCCATTCCCCGAGCCTGAAGCCAAAGGGGACCTCGCCGTACGTCCAGTGCGAGCCGATAACGTGCATGATAAGAAAGAGCGTGATGAACGTGTACGATGCGTCGGAGAGCTTGAAGTAGCGCGCGCCGATGAGAAGCACCGGCACAAAAAGAAAAACAAGGAGATTTTCGAGAAGCCACGCGTTCCTATGGAGCGGCTCCCATGCTGCCCAGAGCCACACTGAAGCAAAGAGTGCCGCGAGGAACCACTGATATCGGGTCATGGGGTAATTATAGACTAGCGAAACGAGAGATGTGAGTGCTTGCATTCACATCCGAGAGAGTGACGTCTAAACGAGCTTCGGCGAGTATAGACTAGCGAGACGAGAGATGTGAGTGCTTGCATTCAAATCCGAGAGAGCGACGTCTAAACGAGCCTCGGCGAGTATGGCCGATTATCGAACATACTGCCAGTTAGAGGCTAAGTGCTGCACCAAGGTAATACCCCTATCGCAACCGCCAAAAAATCTCTAGAATTGCCCGATGCGTATAGGCTGGCTGCATATCTATATCGGGGCGTCTGTGGCTCTCCTCGTTATCATAGGGATATTGTCCGTATTCGGGAGCCCGCCCGAGAGAGAGCCCGTTGTGCTCATTCCCTATCCTACCTTCGGCGCCATGGCGGCGGCGGCGTTCAGCGCCGAAACGCAGAAGCGCCAGTATATAGAGGTCGTGGACGGTTGCGGGCCGTATTTTGAGGACGCATGTCTCAACGCCCGTTCGGGGCCCAATGTCTCGTATCCATCCGTTGGGAAGCTGCGCAAAGGAGTCATACTTGAAGTAGAAAGCACGGTGGAAGAGGGTGGAGTGACATGGTACAAAATCGTTTTCCACGAATGGCTCCGGTATCCAGAAAGACTGAACTCCGATTGGTACGTCGCTGCCGATTATGTCCGGCTCTTCAACGATGATGGCCCGCAGGACTTGCGCGGTAAGGCTGCGCCAGAAACCGAGAAGCGCATCGTCGTCGATCGCTCGGAGCAGATGCTGTACGCGTACGATGGTACCGAACTTTTTATGCAACAGCCTATCTCGACCGGTCTCGAGCTCACGCCCACGCCGCGCGGCACCTTCCGCGTGTTCCGAAAAACGCCGAGCCGTTACATGCAAGGTCCTATACTCGGTATCTCAGAAAAGGAATATGACCTGCCAGGGGTGCCGTGGAATCTGTATTTCACCGAGCAAGGGGCCGTCATCCACGGCGCCTATTGGCACACGCATTTCGGTGAGCCATGGTCCAATGGATGCGTGAATATGCCACCTGAAAAGGCAAGAGAATTGTATCTGTGGGCGCCGCTCGGCACTTACGTGACCGTGCGTGACTAGTATTGTCACTGTAATCTGCAGGGCTCACTTCCCCATATCGAGCACTTTGTCGATCTTGATCTGTGATACGA
Source organism: Minisyncoccota bacterium (assembly GCA_036516595.1). GTDB lineage: Bacteria > Patescibacteriota > Minisyncoccia > Phycocordibacterales > UBA2100 > UBA10103. The sequence continues at coordinate 8,571 of DATECE010000044.1, forward strand.
ATTCCGGCACGTGAGAAACGAGCAGCATCGGGCCCTTGTATGCCCCGAGCGCTTTCGCGATGATAGGTATATGTCTGAAATTGATGTGGTTGGTCGGCTCGTCGAGGATGAGGAGGCCGGGCCGTATGAGGACGAGCTGTGCGAAGCCGACAAGACCTTTCTGACCTTCGGACAAGCTGCCAATCTTCGTCTGCATGACATCGTTGGTAAGCAGGAAGCCGGCAGCGACCGAGCGCATCTCCTGTTCACTCACCCCATGCATGACGGAGAGC
>DATECE010000045.1:0-16640 GCA_036516595.1 Minisyncoccota bacterium
GGATCGATGTACCGCCACATAGAGCGGATTTCCTTTGTCGAAATAAAGAGTGTCTGATCACCTCGTATACAATCGAGCATCAATTTCTCATACTCTTCCGTGTACTGCGCAACGATTGCACGCTCTCGGAGGAGGAAGTGGAATGTCCGCTCCTGCGTTTCGAATGCATATCCCGGCTTTTTCGACCAGAATTCTATGAGAATTTCCTCCTTCGGCTCCATTCGGATGATTACGCCGTTCTTATGATGCGGCTGGTTCGGCGGGCACAGGCATGGCTCTGGATGCTTGAAGGTGATAATCACTTCTTTCTGTGGTTCGCCCAGCCGCTTGCCGCCTTCCATAAATATCGGCACACCTTTCCAGCGCGGAGTGGAAATCGTCGCGCGCACTTTGAAATAGGTCTCGGTATTTGATTGCGGAGAGACGCCCGGAATATCGCGGAAACCTTCGTATTGCGCACGCCGCGTCCATTTCTTTATATCGGAGAGCTTCGGCACATCGATTGCTGCGAGTGCCTTCGCGCGCATTTTCCGAATCATCACCCCGTCGAGTGTGCGGGGGTGATCCATTGTGAGGAGCGCAAGTATCTGGAGAAAATGATTCTGCCCGACGTCACGAAGCGTTCCCGTCGCGTCGTAAAAAGAGCCGCGTTTTTCGGCGCCAATAGATTCGAGGAGCCGGATTTCGATTTTCTCAATCAACTCTTTTCCCCACGGAATCTCGAAGAGGTTATTCGAAAAACGGAACGTCAGGATGTTTTGCAGCATTTCCTTCGCGAGATAGTGATCGATGCGATAAATCTGCTCCTCTTTGAAGAGTTTCGCGAGTCGATTGTCGATTGTGTGCGCAGCCCTGCCGTTGTCACCAAAAGGTTTCTCCACGACAATCCGCGTCCACCCGCCGTCTATACCACACGGCTCGGAGAGACCGCTTTTTGCGATATGACCCGCAACCGTCGTGTAAAACTCTGGCGCCACAGCGAGATAGAAGAGCTTGTTTGCACACACACCCCATTCCGCATCGAACTTGTTGACTGTTTGTTTGAGCGCCGCGTAACTTGTCTTTTCGTCGAAATCACCGCGCTGAAAACTAAACATTTCGATGAACGATTCGATTTTTGCTGGGTCAAACAACTCTGTCGCGTGTACCGAAACAATCGATTTGATATGTTCCCGAAATTCCGCATCACCCCACGGCCTGCGCGAGAAGCCGACTATGCGGAACATCGTTGGGAGTTCACCTTTCGTATACAGATGGAACAGTGCGGGCACTACTTTGACCCGCATGAGGTCTCCCGTGGCGCCGAACGCGACAAGTATGGTTGGGATGTTGCCGCGCGGGTCGAGCATGCCCCCGCATTATATAGGACTGAGAGCGGCCGGTTGACGAGAGTCCTCTTCCGTCGCAGAGCACGATATCCACAGGCGCCGCGCGACTGCGGGCGCATAATGATGGTCGCATTTGAACTCACGTAGGTGCACGGTGAAGTGAGGTGAAATTCCTCCACTATCGCGTAACGGTTACAGTCCGATCCCGCGCACATACCCCGTGAGATAACGAAATCCGATTGCGACGCACAGACGTCTTGGCAGTGATGCCGAGAGTGCAAATTCTCGGTGCTTATTATCTCATGGGGCTACGATTCGACTCGCGCCAAGTCATGCCTGCGATACTCTTCGCAGCTCATCACACCTCGGCACGCGTCAGAGGGCTTATTGCGTGCGCTATGCCGGAAACAGAACATATACAAACTGAAGAAGATGCGACTTTTGAATTCGAGTCGGGCCCTGAGAGGATGATGCATCTCGAGGACACGCCACTTTTTTCTGAAGAGCCGCCTCCGAGCGCGGAGCCGGTACGAGAGGCGCCCATCCTGCGCGAAATCCTCACCTACGTCGGCGGAGAACGAGAGGATTGGGATTTCGTCGACAAAGGCAGCGGCTATCTCTTCGACGGGAAGGACATCATCAACCGTGCGACGGGCGAGGCGTGGGTCAACACTGACGCCGACCTGCATGACGAAATGCTGAGAGCGTGGAGCGAAGGAGGCAGCCCGCTCTTTCGGCTTCCCGACTACCGCGAGCCCACAGATGACGGTGGCGAGATTCTCTTCGTCACTCATCTTATCCTCGGCGATGGAAGAGAAGTGAGCTACGAAATCTGGTCGACACCGATAACCGGCCCGCGCGCCGAAATCATGCAGCGCGAGAGAGAGACAACGGTGGTGACACTAGCGACGGAACAGAATTTTTTTGAACGCTCCAACCGCCGAATCGCCTCGGGAGAGAAGCGCTCGCAGCATGAGCGCGCGGCAGAAGCGGCACATGATCGAGAGGTCGAAGAAGAGGTCGGCGGTGAGCGTGACAGAGAACACGAGAGATTGCTGCGCACACTCTTTGCCGAACCAATCGAGTCTGGCGACTCGCTTCTTGCCCCTCATAGGGTCGCGCCAATCCACGCAGAGACGCACGAGTGGCCAAGCACAATGCGCCCGAGCCCGCTTGGGCGTGGGGCACAGAGAGCCACGCCGCAGGTCCGAAAACGTGGCGGCATCAGCATGCGCAAAGTGGCATAAGGATACAAACGTATGAACGGCAAAAAAATTCCCTACTACGATCTGCGCGATGAAGCGGCGCGCGGTGCGCTCCCGCGCCTCGTCGGCCGTTCAGCTGAGATGGACCGCTTTGATCGGCTGCTCAGCCGGCGTGTGCATAGCAATGTCCTTCTCAGCGCTCTAAGCGGTGTCGGCAAAACTGCGTTCGTCTATGGATGGGCGGAGCGCGCGGCGCGGCGCGAAGAGTATGCGGACATGCCCCTTCTCCAGTTGGAGACTGAGCACCTCCTCTCCCTCGAGGACAATGCCTCTCTCGAGGCGCACTACGCAGCGGCGTTTGCCGATATGCCAGCATGTGTGCTTTTCATCGACGACTTCGGCCGCGAGGTGTTCCACAACAATGCGCTCGTCCAGCGAATCGCACGTATCTACAAGCAACTGCTCGCCCGCGAAGATGTGCATGTCGTGCTCGCGCTCGAGCCCCATGAGAGCACATGGCTCGAGCGCGAGCATCCTGCGTTCATGCGCTCCTTCGAGCTACTCGAGCTCGAAGCTCAGCCCGCAGCAGAGTGCGCGCGCATCCTGCGGAGTGTGCTGCCGCATTTGAACAGGCGCCACGCGCGGATTGTGTCGGATTCCGCGCTTTCTGAAATCGTCGCGCTCTCTCTACGCTTCCCTACGCTCGGCCAATTGCCGAAATCGGCAATCCGTATCCTCGACGAGAGCATCGCGCTTTCCGCGCGGCGCAAAGAGAAGGTCCTCACGAGCGAGACGATTGCACGCGTCGTTGAAGACAAGACCGGAGTACCGCATGCGCGTGTCGCACAAAACGAACTCAGCGCCGTGCGCGACCTCGAACGGGAGCTTTCCTTGCGCGTGCTCGGACAGGAAGCGGCTATCGCACAGATAGCGCAGACACTCCAGCGTGCGAAGCTGGGACTCCGAAATGCTGACCGTCCGCTCGGGTCCTTCCTCTTGCTCGGGCCTTCGGGTGTTGGCAAGACCGAGACCGCAAAGAGTGTCGCGGAGCTACTCTTCGGCAAAAAAGAAAGTTTTGTACGCTTTGATATGTCGGAATACCAGCAAGACCACACGGTGCAGAGGCTCATCGGTGCCCCAGCGGGCTATGTCGGATACGAGGAGGGCGGCGCGCTCACGAGCGCGCTCTCGAAGGAACCGCATTCGCTCATCCTGCTCGATGAAATAGAGAAAGCGCACCCGAAAGTGTTCGATATTTTTCTGCAGGTGCTGGACGCCGGACGCATCTCATCAGGTCAAAACGAAACAGTCGACGCTCGCCACTCCATCCTGATGGCGACTTCAAACGCCGGTGTGCCCGAGATACTGAGCGCGTACGAAAACGGCGGCGCAAAGAGCGAGACATTCGTGCGCGACACGGTGCTCCCCGTACTCGCGAAGACATTCCGCCTCGAATTCCTAAACCGCTTCGACCGCATCATCGTGTTCAAGCCTCTTTCAGAAAGTGACCTTTTGCGTGTGGCCGAACTCGAGGTGAAGAAGATAGAAAAGCGGCTCGCAAAGCACAACGTACGGTTCGATATCGAGCCGGAAGTGCTCGCCGAAGAGATACGCTCCATCATGGACCCGCGATTCGGAGCGCGTCCCGTCAAACGATTCGTGGAGGAAACATGTGAATCACTCGTGGCGGAATCGCTGCTCGCGCATGCATAATATGGAAAACACCGAACATCTGCACGGAAGCGAGATGATGAGCCGCGCCCGCGAGAGCGATGCGCACACGAACGAGGCTGCACTCACGCACGCACGTGTAGCTGGGATACAAAAAGGACGTGAGCGCATGCTTGCTTCACTCATCGGCGAGCTCAGCGAGGCGCTCCTCGACGCGCTCCGTAAAAAAATTGCCCACGAATACGAGACTCTCTCGGCCCTCGCGGACCACGAGGCCCGTCTCGTGGAGAAATTTGAGCGAGCCAACCGCGTACTCCCAAGCGCATACTTTGTCCGTAAACGTCTCGAGGCGCCCCTTATCTAATATGCATACAGTCTCAATCGGGCAGAGCGACTACCACGGAAGAAAACGGCTCATTCCCTTCGCGGCAGAGGACCGTCTCCGTCATATGTACATGATCGGTAAAACGGGCGTCGGCAAATCGACGGTCTTCCAGAATATGTGCCTGCAGGACATACGCGCGGGGCTCGGCACCTGTTTCATCGATCCGCACGGTGAATCAATAGACTGGCTCGCCGCCCGAATCCCCAAAGACCGCCTCAAGGATGTCGTGCTTCTCGACCCAAGTGATACCGAGTATCCGTTTGGCCTGAATCTGCTTGAAGCGCAGAGCCCGCAGGAACGTGATTTTCTCGTCAATGAATGTATCCAAATCTTCTACAAGCTGTTCGACCCAAAAAAGACCGGCGTCATTGGCCCGCAATTCGAGCACTGGCTGCGCAATGCAGCGCTGACCGTAATGGCAGGGCCAGAGGGCGGTAGCATCCTCGAGATACCGCGGCTCTTCATCGACAAAGACTTCGAGATGCATAAGCGCAAACACTTGACCGATCCGCTCGTCATCGATTTTTGGACCAAGCAAATGGCGAAGACATCGGATTTCCACAAGAGCGAAATGCTCAATTACTTCATGTCAAAATTTGGTCCCTTCGTGAACAACGCCATGATGCGCAATATTATGGGCCAACGACAAAGCAGCTTCGACCTCGGCAACCTCATGGATAGCGGCGGCATCGTGCTCGCCAATCTATCGAAAGGAAAGATTGGCGAGCTGAATGCGCACATGCTCGGACTCATCCTCATCTCACGACTCCAAGCGGCGGTGCTCCGCCGCGCAAACCAGCCTACCGCAAGTCGGACGCCCTTTTATCTCTATGTCGACGAGTTCCAGAATTTCTCGACAGATACCTTTGTGTCGCTCCTCTCCGAATCGCGCAAATACGGGCTCGGCGTGCACCTGACCAATCAGTACCTTACGCAATTACCCGAGACCATCCGCGACTCCGTGCTCGGCAACGTGGGGACGATTCTCTCGTTTGAGGTGGGGGCCGAGGACGCGAAGCTCCTCGCGGGGGAATTTGCGCCGATGACCGAGCGGGATTTTATGGGTTTGCCGCGTTTCAATTTCTACATCAAACTCCTCATCGATGGGAAAACGAGTCCGGTGTTTTCGGGGATGAGCCTGCCGCCGGAGCCACTCGAAGGCGCTGACTCAGGAGGACATGTGAAAACGTTCAACCGGCTCGCTTACGGCTGGCCGCGCGAACTCGTCGAGGCTTCGATGCGCGCGCAGAGGGCTTAAAGAGCGGGCGGTACATGTCTTCTTCAAAAGGAATGAGTATCTCTTTTCTATTGATGCGCTCGACGAAAGCAGCGGGCGCATCCTCGATGAGCGCTAGTGGTGTTCGTTCTCGTCCCTCGCCCATCAAGACCACCGCAGCAGAGGCAAGGCCATCTGCGATATCGGTGCGGGACATCTGAAGTTTGCGTCCAAAAATATCTGGTGTGCCTCGGTAATCGCGAATGCCCTTGAAACCCGCGTAACCAAGCGCAAGACCGACAGCTCCGGCGCGAAGCGGTAGACATCTGCTATCGGTAATGAGTACTCCGAGCCTTTTGACACGATAATGTTTCTTCAGCGCCTTACGAATGCGGTGCGCCGACGCGTAAGAATCGGGCGGGAGCAATATGTATTTGCCGTTCGCGTTCGACGCATCGATGCCGGCGGAGGTCATAAACATGCCGTCTTTTATCGTGAGCCATACGAGTTTCGTTTTTACGCCGACATCACTCTCGGCGCGAATGAGTGCGTCGCGGGCCTTCGTCCCCGAAATCGGCGCGACACGCCCTTCAGCGAGCGCGACAATCTTTGACGTTACGACGAGCACTGAGCCGTCTTTCACTTTCGGCACATACTTTTTTATAAAGGCGACCAAATCCTCGCCTTCCTTAAAAACTCGTGTTTTGATAGCTCGTACGTTCATGTTCGTTTCGTGCGCACATCATCGGTTTTCCAGATTTCGAGGTGTTCCGCTGGCTCCTCGGCAGCGATATTGCCGACGATTATTTTTGCAACCTCGGACGGTTCCATCGAGCTCGCATAGTCCTCATGCTTGTTCTCGCCGAAAAGCGTCGTCTTGATACGGTATGGGTACACGCCGACAACTGAGATACCGGAATCCTTCAGCTCATCACGCACCGCTTGCGTGAATCCTTCGGCCGCAAATTTGCTCGCGGAGTATGCTGCCCCCAGCGCTTTTCCTTTCAGCGAGCGGACCGAGAGTATATTCACAATCATGCCGCGCTTTTGCGGTCGCATGCGCTTGACAGCCTCAATCATGCCGTGTGCGAGACCGAAGTAATTCACCTCAATCAATTTGTGAGCGCGTTCAAAATCTATTTCCTCGACAGGTGCGTACGGCATCCACACGCCCGCGTTGTTGAGCCAGAGCCTGATGGGGCCGGACTGTTTCTCCGCAGCGTCCGCGAGCGCACTCACCTCCCAATGATTTGTCACATCGCAGTGCAAAGCCGGCACGCCGAGCTCTTTTGAGAGCGCCTGCAAATCCTCTCCGTCGATATCAGACAACACAACCTTCGCACCGCGAGAAACAAGTTCACGCGCGAGTGCAGCGCCAAGGCCGCGGGCCGCGCCTGTGATAACGGTTGACGCCTCTTTTAATTGCATATGTATCGAGACTCTACCATGTACCGCGGGGGAGATTCGCCCCTGCATTATGCGCTCACGAGCATTTGATAGAGGCCGCCGAAATACGAGCGCTTGCGCCATGCCCGATTCGCCATCTGGGCGGGCAGGATGTCGGCAAGCTCGCGCCGCCACATCTCCCTCGCGGTCGGCTCCAGCACGCCGAGGAACGGAAGGAGAAGGTACCGGAGCGGATGCCACGCGGAAGGAGCTCCGTAGTCCGCGATGATGATCCTGCCTCCCGGCTTCAAGACGCGCAGGGCTTCGCGCATCGTTTTCTCACGATACTCCTGCGGCTCCTCGTGCAGAAGGAAGAACACCAGCACCTGGTCGTACGACGCGTCGGAAAATCCGAGCGCCGCGGCGTCCATCCGATGGAGCGCCGCAGAAGCCCCGTGCGGCAGTTTGCGCTTCAAGTTTTCGAGCTGAATCGGCAGGACGTCGACGACGTCGAGCGTCCCGCCGCCCCTTTCAACGCACTCGAAAAGACGCGGAGTGAGCTCGCCGTAACAGCACGATACCTGCAGGGTCTTTCCGGAGATTGCGGGCCCCAACTCCTTCAAGACTTCATCCCGAAGGGTCCTGTATTTTCCGAACAGAATCAGATTGATGAGCCACGACCGATCGAAAAAGCGCACGGCCTTCGGGCGCACGTATGCCCACCAATAATATTGTTCGAGATAATCGGGTATACCGGCCGCAGGAGTACTCATGCGTTCCCTCGTATCCTACGGAGAATGAGCGTCAGATACAAACCAATCGCGGCGCCGAAGAAATTTCCGCCCCGCTCAATAAAATCGAGCAGGTAGATTATTTCGAAATCATGGGCGGTTACCCTGCTGAAAGCGGTCGCCAAGCCCCAGAACACAGCCCAGACAAAGAGCAGTACCATCGTCCGCGAGCGCGCGAGTCTTGCGAGTGAGCCCCTGCCCGTCAATACGCCTATGAGTGCAAGCACCATGATGGTAGCGATGGTGAGATCGATCCATCCGATAAAACGCACTAGCCCAAGCGCGGTTTCCACGGGCATGGCGAAGCCCAGCGTAGATTCGAGAGACCTGGTTATCAACTCTGCAAACGCGACTTTCCCAGATACTGCCCATCCTCCGTGTCCGGCGAAGTTGAATATGTTCGCTCCCGCCGCCAGTATGTAGAGGATGAATAAATTGCGATCCCTAAACAAATTGGTGTCCATACAATTTAATTATAGGTACGATGTGCAACCCTATCAATGGATGCAACGGGATAAGTGCACCCTCCCCCGCGCAGAACATTATCCACTCTTTTCATGTGCCGCGGGGGAGACTTGAACTCCCAACCTCTTGCGAGGACTAGCTTCTGAAGCTAGCGTGTATGCCAATTTCACCACCGCGGCGTGTGGTGGCATTCTAGACGATTTAACCTGTTTAGGAAAACTGATATAGTTCGGGCATGAAATTCGGGACGCCCAATAAGCCTTCGTCGGTCAAATTACTCCTCCTCGGCTCGGGCGAACTCGGCAAAGAAGTCGCCATCGAGGCCATGCGGCTCGGTATCGAGGTAATTGCCTGCGACCGGTACGAGGGCGCGCCGGCTATGCAGGTCGCGCACAGGAGTTACGCATTCGATATGCGCAATCCGAAAATCGTACGCACTGTCATTCAAAAGGAGAAGCCGGATTACATCGTGCCGGAAATCGAGGCCATCGCGACAGACGAACTTGTGAAGCTTGAGAAACAGGGTTGGCGCGTGATTCCGACCGCGCGCGCCGTGCATTTCACCATGGATAGACAAGGCATCCGAAAACTTGCTGCCGAGAAATTGAAACTTCCCACCTCGCCGTATCGTTTCGCCTCGTCGCTCGAAGAACTCAAAAGAGGTGCCGAGGCCGTTGGTTTCCCCTGCTTCATAAAGCCCACGATGTCATCGTCCGGACATGGCCAAAGTATGGCTAAAAAACCGCAAGATCTGGGCGACGCGTGGAAGTACGCGATGGAAGCGGGCCGAGGAAAGACAGGGAAGGTCATCGTCGAAGGGGCGATTGATTTCGACTACGAAATCACCATGCTCACCGTGCGACACAGAAAGGGCATCTCCTTCTGCGCGCCGGTCGGACACATACAGATAGACGGCGACTACCGCGAAAGCTGGCAGCCGCATCCGATGTCAAAGAGTGCTCTCAAAAAGGCACAGGCCATCGCAAAGAAAGTGGTGAGTGAACTCTGCGGCTCAAAAGGCCGCGGCATCTTCGGCGTGGAGCTTTTCATTAAGGGCGAGATGGTGTGGTTTTCGGAACTCTCCCCCCGCCCGCACGACACCGGCATGGTGACGATGGTCTCGCAAGATATGAGCGAGATGGAGCTGCATGTGCGCGCTATCCTCGACCTCCCCATCCCAGAAATCCCCTGCCGTGCGGGTGCCTCTGTGCCGATTCTCGCAGAGATAAAGACGGAAAACCCCGCCTACACCGGAATCGCTGAGGCACTGAAGGAAAAGGGCACGCATGTCCGGATTTTCGGCAAACCAATGTCCCCCGGCCATCGCCGTATGGCGGTCGTCCTCGCAACCGGCAAAAATATCAGGGATGCGCGGGCAAAGGCGGGGCGAGCCGCAAAGAAAATAAGAGTGACGAATGGATAAATATGGACGAGAAGTATCCTAATGATGACATTTTCTACTCTGAGGTGCAGGCGACACTTCGCACTTACGACGCGAAGCTTTGGACAATACCTGGGCTTTTCTTCACAATCGTCGGTTTTGCTTTCTTTTACCTGCAGAATCAATCTGCTGGGCCGAAAAAGGGGGTAGCTTTATTGCTTTCCGCGGTCGCGATGTGGGCGCTCATTCTGCTGTATAACAAGGCGCACATATTTCATATTTCCGCGCAAAAGAAAATCAACGAATTCGACCGCGCTCATAAAGAAAGAGAACCAAACGCCATCAGCAGAATCCCGCTCACATCAATGACTCGAGGGGAGTTACTCTCACGCCTAGCGGAACTTGAGAAGCAGGGTGCAACATTTGGAAATGTGCAAATCTTTTTTGGCCTACTGACGGTTTCTTGGTGGGTAAGGACTTCTATGCTTGTGATATTCTTTTTGACTTCGCTTGGCAGTGTTTACTATTTATTGCCGACAATATTATAGCTTAGTCGGCTTCCTCTATTGAAGCGCCGAGTCTCTTGAGGCGCTCGGCGAGGTTCGCATAGCCGCGGTTGATTGGGTACACATTTCTGAGCGTGGACTCGCCTTCCGCAGCGAGCATGCCGATGAGGAGCATCGTGGCAGGGCGAAGCGCAGGAGGCGCCTCGATATCCGCGCCGTGGAGCGTCGTCGGCCCTTTGATGAGGACGCGGTGCGGGTCGAGGAGCGATGCGTTGGCGCCGAGCTTGTTGATTTCCAGATACCAGTGTGCGCGTCCATCGTAGACCCAGTCGTGGATGAGGGTCTCTCCCGCTGCCTGCGTCGCCACCGGCACGAAGAATGGCAGGTTGTCGATGTTGATACCGGGATACGGGCGCGGAGCGATTTTGTCGGGCGGCGCCACAAGCTCGGAGGGCTTGATGGTGAGGTCGCGGAGCACGGTGTGGCCATTTTCGGACGCATACTTTTCGCTCCGCGAGTACTGGAGTCCCATGCGAGAGAGGGTGAAAAGCTCAAGTTCGAGGAAATCCATCGGGCATCGCTCGATTGTAATTTCTGATTTCGTCGTCGCCGCGAGGGAAATAAAAAACATTGATTCGATAGGGTCTTCCGATGGGTGCCCGTGGATTTCGGCATTGATGTCGGAGAGCCCGTGCACGACAAGCGTCGAGGTGCCGATGCCTTCGATTTTGACCCCGCATTGGCGGAGGAATATGCAGACGTCCTGCACCATGTAGTTTGCGCTCGCGAATTTAATCGTCGTCGTGCCTTTTATTTTGGCAGCTGCCATGAGCACGTTTTCGGCGCCGGTGTCCGACGCCTCGTACATGATTATTTCCGCCGGCTTCATTTCTTTTGTCTCGACATGATAGGTATGCGTGTCCTCGCTCCCTGTCACGTGGATGCCGAGCTTTGCCAAGGCATCGATGTGCGAACCGAGCGTCCGTTTGCCCAAGTCGCACCCCGCAGGAGCCGGCAGGTCAAAGGAGCCGAGCAAATGCGCGAGCGGTGCGATGAAGAGCGCTATAGAGCGCGTGCGCGCTGCGGCTTCGGTGTTGAGTCGGGACAAATCAATCTTCTCTGGCGGAATAATCCGCATATCGCCGTCGTCCGCCCACTCGATTTTCACACCGATACTTTCCATCACTTCGATGAGGCGTTTGACCTCTTCGATGCGCGGCATCTTTTTGAGGATTGTCTCGCCGCGGTTGAGGAGCGATGCGGCGAGGAGCGCCACGGCAGCATTTTTGGAAATGTTGGTCTGTACCGTCCCAGCAAGGGTCTTTCCGCCAACGACTCGGTAATTCATCCCGTTAGAGGCAGGAAGCATTGCTTCCCGCGCTAGATACACGCTGATAAATTCGACGCTTGCAATCCTCCATGTTGAAACGCGGCAACCGGTATCGTCTTCCGCAGCCTCTAACGGGATTCATTCGGCAATGATGACAGACTTCACCTTAAAACGGAAGTGTGGCGATACTGAGTCATTTTTGATACTATCTTTTGGCGTTTGCGCCGCAAACCTTTGCCTTTGACAAAGTTTTTCTGGCGCTTCGCTCGGTTAAAATGGGGAAGCAAGCTTTTCCGTTTTGAGCCTCGCTTGCGCCAGTAGTTCAGTGGTAGAACGCTGTCCTGATAAGACAGAGGTCGAAGGTCCGATTCCTTCCTGGCGCACCGGATAACTATAAAAAAGTTTGAGGGCGGTCGAACCACGTGGTCCGGCCGCCCTTGAGCAACTACGCTGCACGCCCCGTGCGCGCTGGCGCCGTGTCGTGGCTCGCAGCGCTGCCTTGTGCGAGCATCGTCAAGTGCTCTTCGAGGAACTCCGCGTCGACGCCCTGCTTGACGTGCAGGATCATTTTGTATTTATTGCTGCGATCGACGTTCAGAACGACGCCTTCTACGACACCGGTGCTCCGCAAGTAGTTGCGAAGATTAGTGTTGGTGAGCGTGTTCAACTTCGGCGTCGCATCGCCGCGAATCAACTGCCATGCGTCATGGCCATCCGGCGTCGCCGGTACGGCGTACATCTTCAACAGGTCGAGCTTCTTCATGACTCCCTCCGCTCCGTTTCCTGCCTCCGCTCTGTAGCGGATTGGCTTGACCAAGCATACCCATATATTGTGTAATATGCAAGTGCGTTCTTCACAGTGCCGCCGGTCGGTATGGGCACCTGCTATACTTTTCACCAATGGCGGCATCGTACGAAGAGCTCCGTGCGATAGTTGCGTCCAAGGGCCTCCTCGAGCGTCGATATTCCTACTACGCGCTGTATGGCACGCTTGTCGTCATCGCCACCGCTCTGGGTCTGTATTTTATTACCCTGACCGACAACCTCGCTCTCACAATGCTCAACGGCGTATTCCTCGGGATGGTGCTGGTACAGGCGGGCATGCTCGGACACGACTTCTCGCATCAGCAGGTGTTCTCCTCCTATAGATGGAACCGTTTTTTCGGCTCCATCATGTGGAGTCTCTTCGGTGGAGTGAGTGAGGATAAGTGGTATGAAAAGCACAACGAGCACCATACGCATGTAAATCACATCGACCACGACCCCGACCTCGATATCCCATTCATCTTCTCGCCGAAACAGATTGAGAAGCGCTCCTCTCTACTCAACAGCCTCCTTCTCCCCCATCAGCACGTCATCTTTTTCCTCGCGCTTCCTTTCGTGTACTTCAGCATGGTCTCGTACGCGTGGAGACACCTCCTCACACGACTCACGTGGAAATCGATGATTGAGACGGTATTCGTTTTCATCCATTTTGCGCTTCTGTTCGGTATCACATTCCTCTATCTGCCACTTACGACGGCGATACCTTTCCTTGCGGCTGTGATACTCGTCGGTGGCTTGTACATGAGTCTCGTATTTGCACCGAATCACAAAGGTGAGGAGGTCGTGGAGGGCGATACTGCGGCGAGCTGGACCCAGCAAATTACACTCACTCGCAACATCTATCCTTCGACTTTCGTATTCCACATGACCGGCGGGCTCAATTTTCAGATTGAGCACCACCTTTTCTCCGATATGCCGCGCATCAACTATCCGAAGGCGCATGTACTCGTAAAAGCATATTGTCTGCAGCACGGTATTCCTTACCACGAGACGTCGTGGTGGGGTTCGATGAGAGAGATATACGACGCGCTGAAGCAGACCTCGGAGGCATACCGCATGCAAAAAGCCGCCCTGTAAAGGCGGCTCTTGCTATACGTAGGGATTTAGGCCTGAGCTTTCAGGGCCTTCCGCTCAAAGAGCGCCGCCGCGCCTGCGACAAGTATCGAAGCGAGAACCATGAAAAACCCCATCGCAACCCCGCCGGCGATGTCATCGGTGCCACGCACAGCAATAAAGATGTAGGCTACCGCGGCGAAGATGAGGCCGGCAAAGGTAAGCGCGCAGTATTTTATGGTACGTAGTGCCTGTACGGATTTTTGAGAATGCATTTCACCACGTCCTACAAAACCCAGAAGCTTAAACGCTTGGTAGAGCCCTACAAATACGGCGATAAACGAAAAGTAGATGTACGCCAGAAATGGGTCGTCAAAATATATCTCTCGGAGCGTCGTGGCGTCCGCGTTTACGCCCTCGACAGTCGGCTCTAAGAGCAATGCGGCCAATACAACGATACCGATAAGCACGACCACTACTTGAAGAAATTTTGTTGCGGTTCTTTTCATGGTCGTTTACCCCTAGCCGCGACGCGCGACCTCAATAGCGGCGACATCGATTTTTTGCATTGTCATCATCGCGTCGAAAGGAACAAGATAGTTGAGCGCGACGCTTGGGTCAGTAGCCATTCCACCTTGCGCTCCATGTCCCGAAAAAAAGAAGAAGAGCGCATCTCCTTTGGAGACAGAGGCGAGCAATTCTGTACCAATCGCACTTCTCATCTGACCGAGAGTAGCTTCAGAATCAACCAAGAGTTTGCTGTAGCCGATATCCTTCAGATTTGACGTACACAGCTTAAAAAACTCTGTGGCATCCTTCGCGGCGTACTGAAGGTTGTTGCCCGCCAGTTGGTGCTGAGATATTCCGATTGAGACTACGTGGTGCTTCATACAACGACCTGATTATACGCCTCGTACCGCAACGCAAAAGCCGCCTCTTTCGAGGCGGCTTTTGCGATTTACACTCTTTGGTTCCGTCCAAATCCTCCATCGTCTGAAATGGCAAGTATGATATAGTGTCTTTATGAAATGGCTTCGGAACATCGTTCGAGCTAAGAAAACGCTGAAAAGCGGAGATTTTCGTACTGTCGAGAACAAAGCAAAGGCTGGTATCGACTTCACGATAAAGAACTACGGCAAAACCCTGATCGACCTCTCCCGATATGACCGAGGGGAAAGCTACTCCCGTTAATTATCTCAATGAGCAGATCCTCGAGGAGATTTGCCACGAAATGGCACGTCGTCTTTTTGAGCACGAAGAACCGATGGGATTCTATGAAGATCACGATCAGGCAAAAGTTGATTCGTGCCTAAATCTTCCAAAGCAAGCTGCTTTCGGTCAGGAATTGTATCCGACCATCTTCAAGAAAGCCGCGATTACTTTTTACGCCTTCAACAGAAACCACGCGTTTGGAAATGGAAACAAGCGGCTTTCCGTTATGGCCTTCACGGTTTTCTTGTACATCAACGACAAGGTGCTGACTATCGGCACCGCCGAGCTACGAGATAAAGCTCTGTGGCTCGCCCAAACAGATAAGCCGGTCGGAGAAGTGGTCGACGAACTTGCGATCTGGGCAGAAAAAAATAGTGTCCCAGTTTCAGAATAACACGACCAATACAAACAGCCGCCGGCTTTCGCCGGCGACTGTTTGTTTATACACACTCTTTTGTTCCGTCCATTCCCGCGGTCTTTCCCGCGCGTCGCGCGTGTTGAAGAGTTCAACGCGATCACTCATTCGCACCTCGATCGAGGGAGCGAATATCGACTGGTCACTCCTCTTATGCAGAGAAGGCCATG
This sequence comes from Minisyncoccota bacterium, assembly GCA_036516595.1. GTDB lineage: Bacteria > Patescibacteriota > Minisyncoccia > Phycocordibacterales > UBA2100 > UBA10103. Next base: position 15,340 of record DATECE010000045.1, read on the forward strand.
TTCCTTTTTTGGAATGAATCCACGAGCAGCTTCCGCTACCCGTGCCTTGTTACGACTTACTCTTTGTCATTGAGCTTGCCTTGGTCCATCACGAGGATGAGCTTCGGGCACTCCCAACTTCCCTGAGTTGACGGGCGATTATGTTCGTGAATCTACGAATTGATGTTCCCACGTAGCGAGCGGATTTCCCGCACTACGCGAGCTCAGTGCATGTGTTGTTTCAACTCAAACAACTCTCTTAATCCTTTTTCCGTTCGATGGCATCCCTTTTTGAGGAGTATCATCATGGTGCAAAATAGCTCGAAATCGTGCCGTTTTGAGGCAAATTTGAGTTTGTTTTGCTTGAAGAACGGAATTATTATCGTTTGAAGTTCTTCCCACCGGAATACTTCATACCGATAACAGTGTTGGTGGTTCGGGCGGTTGTCTTTTTGAAAGTAGACACTGCCGCATCCGAAGAAATCCCTTAATGCGTAGAGAACCTCTTTGTCGCGTTCGACGAGTTTTATGTAGAATTTCGGTTCTACAACTACTCTGCGAGCGACTGTTTTCTCTGCATCTGGATTTCGCACGTAGATAGTGAAGCTTCCTTCACCATCGACGATTCCGACAACATACTCCGGACTAAGATTCTGCATCGAGTGAGTCCTTCTGGATTTTTCCATACTATGACTCAGCTGACTTCTGACGCTGCGTCAGATTCATTCTATCGCGCGAACGCGATAGCAGCGACAGATCTCCACAGGTTATGTGTATTTCTATTCCCAACATCCGTTCGAGGCTGTCGTATAATCTTCCCTATCCTCACCACCCATTAATAGGTCGATCGGCCCTTGTGTTGAACGGCTGCTATTTGTCTTGAGATCCTCCACCGATGTTCTCGCGAACAACGGCTATCTTTTGACTACGCTCTTGTTGTTTCAAGAGGCGCGGATTTTAACCGCGTAGAAGTACACACTGCTGTGCGCTTTTATTGTGAGTACAAGGCTTGAGAACGTATTCACCGCGGTGTGGCTGACCCGCGATTACTAGCGATTCCGGCTTCATGGGGTCGGGTTGCAGACCCCAATCCGAACTGGCGCCACTTTTGAAGGATTTGCTCGGTCTTGCGACGTTGCGCCCCGCTGTAGTGGCGATTGTAGCGCGTGTGCAGCCCAGGACATCAGAGGGACATGCTGACTTGGCGTCATCCTCACCTTCCTCCCCCGTGAGGGGGCAGTCTCGCCTGACACTTGTAACAGGCAACGAGGGTTGCGTTCGTTACCCCACTGAAGGGAACGATTCAAACCACGAACTGACGA